>SKPJ01000008.1 GCA_007119595.1 Myxococcales bacterium | reverse complement strand
GGTTTGGATCCTGATTCGGCTCTTGATTCGGCTCTTGATTCGGGTCCTGGTTCGGATCCTGATTCGGCTCTTGGTTCGGATCCTGATTGGGCTCTTGATTTGGATCCTGGTTCGGATCCTGGTTTTCATCATCGAGTTCGATGATGCACGTTCCCTCGTCGACATCGCAGACGTAGCCATCGAGGCACTCGCTGTCGGCTGTACATGCCGCTCCAATCTCGGTGCCCGTCTCGTCGCTACAGGCTCCGAGCGCCACTGCTCCGATGCTCAGAACCCCCATTGCAGCCCATCTTTTCCAACTCGATTTCATTATCCGTTCCTCAGTTCCCACAAGAATTGTTGACGGCTTGTGCCGCCCCCTGATGAATCACGCTTCGCAAAGTCGGAGTTTTCTTAGTGAAAATCGAACTCACTTTCAAGATTGGCACCACTTCTCTGCACTCAGAACTTTTTACGGGCCGACGACGCATCGCTTGCGATGACCTGAACCCGATCGCTACAGTGAGCATCGCAACATGACCTAGCTATGGGAGTAAAGCTGATGCGCAAAACCACCCTCGCCACCATTGTCGTGCTTCTCCTCCTCGCAGGCGGTGGGTACGTGTATTTAGCTGCTCCTTTTCACCCGGACCGCGGTGAGATCGAAGCGTTATCCAAAGAATTTATGGAGGATATTCAATTTAAGGATTTCCACTCCTCCGCTCTGTACCATCACGAATTGGAACAGGATCGAGTCGATATCGGTCGGGCCCTGGAAGACCTGTTTTTGATCGACCCCGAATTATTGGACATTATCGATTATCGAATCTCGCGCACCGAAATTGACTCCACGGGCGACCGGGCGAGAGTACTGGTAAATACCCGGTTTCGCCCCCTCAAGCCCCACCGAGCCTCCGATGACGACGGCGATGATATTGAAGAAGCAGATATGCAGTTGTATTGGATGCGTCGACATCCCGACTGTCCGCTGGGCACTGAATGCGAGGGGGGAGTTTGCGTCAATGAGAGCGGCCAAAAAGCGCTGCGCGACGAATCGGGCGACGATGAGGAGGACGAGCCCTTTGCATGCGACGATCAGGCCGAACGTCAGTGGTTTATGAACCTCGACTCCACCCTCGAGAGCCGGGACTATCGTTGAGTTGAGCGACCCAACGTTGAGCAACACAACAAAGAGGAGGCATAGGAATTATTCGGCGTCGGCATCGTCGCCACCGCTGCCATCAGTATCGTCATCGCCTAGCTGTTCATCGGCCGATTCCTCTTCTTCCTGCGCCGGCTCTTCCGCTGGAGATTCATCGGATTCTTCTTCGAGCAGTTCTTCCTCGCCCGGCGTGTCCGTCAGATCCTCATCGTCCGCGGTCGACCCATCATCGAAATCATGGGCGGGAAATTCTTCCGTCGCCTCCACAAAGTCGTCGTCACCGGGCACACTGCGGGGCAAAAACGTCACTCCCGTCAAGACCCGCCACTTGGGGCTTCCCACACCACCGACGAGTCCACCGCCGGCACCGACAGTTCCGGAGAGTTCCTCCGTAAACTGAACTCTGGCTCCCGCCAACATCTCCAGTGGATTCTTTTGTCGCCGAACCTCACTGAGTCCGGCAGCTCCGTACAGATCGATGCCGAGTCCCAGGCGATGGGGTACGACTTCCACGCTCGCTCCCAGCCCATATGCCAGTTGGGTTCTCATCTCCAGATCGTGAGCCGCAGCGCTTCCCTGAAACTGCATGCCCAGATTGGCCGCCACCAGCGCCTCGCCGGCCGGGGTTTGAAATCGGGTATCACCCACCACGGTAGGTTGCACGGTCGCTGAATTCGCTCCGCGGTATGCATCGACATCGCCGGTGGGCACCGTCACGTCCAGCATGGCGGCAAATCCCACTGCTTCGTCCTTGCTGGAAAGCACGGAGGCCTTCGCTCGCCCGTATAGATCGCCGATCCCAGCTTCGCTAAAGGGTATGCCGAGGTAATTCCCCTCGTTGACGACGGCCACCGGAATGCCGAGTTCGAATTGAAAGCGTTCTTCGACCCCGACTCCGAGCACCATCTGGGCGCCCAATTGCTGATGGACCACCGAATCCTCGGTGCCGTCGCCATAGGTCACAACGAGGGGCTCACTCATATAGTCGAAAACCACACTGCCGTAGGCATTTAGATGCCCTGCCGTGTCGGCCCCTTCATTGGCCAAGATCGCACCAGCGCCGGCGGCGGGCCGAAAGTTTTGCGCATTGAATCCGCCTCGCTCGACGCTGGCAGAGGTTCCGTCGTCCTCCTGCGCCATAGCTGAAGAGGGCACCACAAAGGTGCCGACCACCATGGCCACAACAACACTCAGCCACATATATCGCAAACTTCCCAAATCACTCACGACTCTACTCCTGATATCTGGAATTATCTCGCCCCCCCATCATGGCACTGGATCAGCGACTTGAAAACCCTGCGCCACACCATGGAGCAGGGATCCCTAATCGGGGGGCGGGGCAATCGCATCAACCTTCCCTGGACGAGTACGGGATTGACTCGGCTCTCGGCTCTCGGGCTCGGGCTCGGGCTCGGGTCTCGGGCTCGGTCTCGGGCTCGGTCTCGGGCTCGGTCTCGGTCTCGGTCTCGGTCTCGGTCTCGGGCTCGGTCTCGGTCTCGGGCTCGGTCTCGGGCTCGGGCTTCGGGATCTGATCTGTGCAAACGGGGCACGCGTTTCCAAAGTAACGAGCACGAGTAACGAGCACGAGTAACGAGATTGACCGGCTCCGAATTTCGGGAATTGACCAGTCAAGACAATGCGATTGCCCCACACCCTGCACCGAGTCACCACCCCGGATCGGGCACCGGTCCCTTCTCTTGTTCATAGAACTCTACTGCTGTCTCGCCGAATATTGAGTCGAGATGAGGCGCAAATTCCAGCCATCCCAAAAAGGCGAATGCCATCGCCGCGAGCAGGGCAACCCCGGCAGCCGCCATAAGGCCCACGTCGACAAATAGTTTTTCCCGTCGTCGCAATCCCCCCGATGCCACTAACGCCGCGACTACCACGACTGCGGTGACGATCGCGGTGACCAGACCGACCTGGGCGATTCCCCACATCGTTTCCAGACCCGTACCAAATATACGTTCCTTATTCGTCACTGTTGCAAGGGACGCGGCATCTAAGACAAGATATCCATGGGCCGCCACGGCAGCGACCGTCGCTGCCCCCAGCGAGAAGAGATACGTCACCGCCGCAGTAAACCGTGCCGGACCGCGCCCTACTTCGGGATCTGTACCCGATTCTCTCCTGCTCAGTGCCACCAGGCTACACCCGGCACCACCGGCCATGATGCTAACGATCAGCAACACCTTGGATGTCATCCGCATACCGTGATCATTTCCCACGATCATGCCGAGTTGGAGGATGACGAGAGCCACCAAAGCGGTAATGGCGAAGCAAGTACAGCCCGCCGCCAGCCGCATCCAGCCATCTCTATTATTCTCGAAGATGGGCCTACCCTGCAGCACGGCGACGAGTCCCATGGCCAGCACCGAAAGTCCCGCCAATACCGTGGAGTACAGGCCGGCATAAAATGCGAGATCCAGGACTTGGTGAAATGCCATGTCGACGGAAATCGCCGTTCGTCCCCATGTAGCGCCCTCAACATCGGCCACGGTCTCCATGAAAATGATGCCGCCCCCCAGACATGCGATGATGCAGATCGTCACGGGCACCAGAATCCAGAACACCCGCGGCAGATGAAGTGGCTTTCGATCGCTGAACGGAGCCCCAAATTGGACCATGATCACCTTGGCGCCGATCCACAACAACCCGATGATTGCCAGGATAGTCATCGGGTAGAGCCACATACCGAGGGTCTGAAACGATTCGAGAATGAGATCAGTCATAGGAGAATTACCTTCGCTGGTGTCGAATTGAATAATTGTAGTGGCGCGTTCAGGCTGCCACGCATCGCTGCCCACCATGTTGTTATCGAAAGTCGGACACGAGCTTTGCGTAACAGACTGTAACGCCCACTACAGAGAGCGGCACAACCTCCGTATCTTGGTCGTGTCTCCCTCAGTTTGTATGCTTCGAACGGTATTCTTCGGGCATTGAAGGCCATGTATGCACAATTGTCACACCCATGTGGTGTCACGACCTCAATCAGCCCCTCTCAAGCACCATGCTTCACGGCGTTTACGCTCAACGCCAGCGCTCCTGCGAGCTCTTCGAGATTGAGATACCCCGCTCCCGAGCGCATTGGGCCACACGAAATTGTCGGTCCACGCATTTTGGTGGCACAATATCTGCATTTCCAACCGATAGTTTATTGCATTGCCAACTCACGAGTGCGCACGAAAAAATTGCCCTCCATTTTTTGCACGGCCAATTTCGAAAAGGGATGAGTGATGACACGCCAGAGCATGTATCGAGTCTTTGGATTGATCGCTGTACTGACCCTGATAACGCTTATGGCATGCCACGAATCGATGGTGGTAGTTGAAAATTCTCCGCAAGAAACCGATATCGAGG
>SKPJ01000377.1 GCA_007119595.1 Myxococcales bacterium | reverse complement strand
TCGGCGACGGCGTCCTCCACGTCGGCAACTCCCCACCGCCCAAAGAGGGCCTCCATATATTCGCGCCCGTAGCCGGTGCTACCCCGGTAGTTGACGTCCAATACCGCCCATCCACGGCTTGCGAAAAACTGATTTCTGGGCTCCCATTTGGCCGTGCGCTGCGACGTGGGACCACCGTGGATCATGATGAGCGCCGGCGGTTTGCCCTCGGCTTCAAAATCGGGATTCGTCGGCGGATAATAAAGTCCATGCACGGTCTCCACTACCTCGTCGTCCACCGGCCACGATATGGGCTGAACCGCCGATAATTGCTGTGGCGACAGTCGCTCACTGCTTCCGAATCGCTCGATCGTTTCTGCGCCCGAAGTGTCGGCACTGACGATCCGCGGCGGAATCGATGACGACGAGACGATGGCCGCAACCTGGCCCGCCGACGAGAGCGATAATTGCTCGATCGACGTGTATTTCTCGAAGATCCCCGCCGGCTCCACGGTGCCGTCGACGCCGACCCGGTCGAGCCTGGCGACGCCTTCACGGCTCGAGATGGCGAGTATTTCGCTGCCGTCGTTACTCCACGCATAGTGCCGAAGCCCCTGCACCCAGGCCGGGGTCGCGTACTCCCTATTATTTGCGGTCAAATACGTGGTCTCACCACGACTTCGGTTGTGCAATGCGATATTCCAATGCCCTCCCTTATCGGTGAGATAGGCGAGCTTTTCTCCGTCCGGTGAGATCATGGGCTGCTGACATGCCACGTCCAAATCGCCGGTGACGATCCGGGTCTCCTCGACGATCGGAGTGCCCCGTACAACGTCGATGGAAGCTTCGGCCACAACGGTTTGGTTCCACGGCATATTGGGATGATCCCATTGCACCCATATCAACCGCTGTGCATCGGGAGCCCACGAGGGCTGCATATAAAAATCGGAGCCCTCGGCGACGATCACCGGCCAGGTCGCGCCCTCGGTATCGACGATGGCGATCCGGTCGACTCCCTGGTGGCGATGTACGTAGGCAACCCACTTTCCATCGGGCGATACGGTCGGCGAGGCCACCGTTCCCCACTCCGGCGTGATCGCCTGCGGCAACCCGCGGTGGAGCGAACAGCGATATACCCGACCGTCGCGGGCCGCAAAATACACGGCCTGTTCAAAGACCTGGAACGCTCCTCCGCCATAGCCCACTCCCCCGCGTACATTGATGCTGTCGTTGATGGGCCGCGGACATGATCCGGGGCTTCGGAACATCAACACACCCCGGCCATCATGGCTCTCCAACCACACCAATGTCTCGCCGTCACCGGCCCACTGAACGTCGGATATCCGCGCCGATCGAGCCATCATCTCCGGGCTCATCGGACTGTCCCACAAACCGTATTGCCGCTTCGTCTTCGCCATTGGGTGATCTCCGGTTGGAATTGGATTTTTCGGTCGCCTCTATATCCCAAACCCGGCGCCCAATGACAACAATCCTCCACCCGGCACCGTTGCTTTTACAAGAGCTATTATTCGGCATAAAAAACCCCGGATGAACAACGTCATCCGGGGTCATCGTCTTGGATCACTTCCAACGCGATAGAGGAAACGATTCAGGTCTCGATCAGACCGATATTCTCATCGTCTCGCCAGTAGACGACGTTGATATTGTCGGAGTCGGCATTGGTAAAAACCAAAAATGGACGGTCCTCCAAAAGCTCCAATTGCAATACCGCTTCATCGACGTTCATCGGTTTGGCTTCGTACATCTCCTGGCGCAAAACCTTGGTATGTCCGGCGGCCGTCTCCACCACTTTGGTGGACTGACCATTTTTGGCGACCTCCGCTTGCTCTTCTTCCTGCGGATCGGGGTAGAGTTCGTAATCCTCCTCGAATTCACTGTCGTACATGGAGTCGTCGTACTCATCGGCACCGTCGTCGAAACCGGACGGAGTCAGTGGTGCCAGGACTCCCATTTTGAACATTTTGGCCTGTCCGTTGGTCGGTTTGTGATCGCGGAGGCGATCTTTGTGTCGGCGCAACTGCTTTTCGATCTTGTCGAGCGCCATGTCGATGGAGCTGTACATATCCTCGCTTCGCTGCTCTCCTTTGACGGTCAGATTTTTGATCTGGAGAGTGAAATTGGCGATGTGCCGAAACTTCTCCACGGTCATCACCACCGACGCATCCACTTTACCCTGAACGTACTTATCACAGATCCTCTCGAGCTTCTCCGTGGCATAGTTGCGCAACGACGTCGACGAATCCATGTTGCGAAAGGATACGTTCGCGTTCATTTGTAACTCCTTGTTGGGTGGGGTTGAGGACACCATCAATCAAATGGTCGAGCCATCTGCGGCGGTGCCGAAGGGCCGCCGACTGGTTCGCAGACAAGCTGCGTTGACTCGGTTCGCTATGATCCAGCATAGCCCCTAAGGGAAACGAGGGCCATCGAAATTCGGCATTTCCAGCGCAAGATCGCACAACCACCGAAAAGGTGGTGTGTTGACGACGCGCCACATCGTCCCCCCCTTAGAACAGTTTTTTGCGTTTCGAACTCGACAATACGCCCATCATCTCTCGGTATTTGGCGACCGTGCGGCGGGCTATGTCGATTTCTTCTTCCTTTAGTGCTTTGACGATTTTGGCATCGGATAATGGTTTTTTCGGATCTTCTTGGGCAATGATCTGGCGGATCTTGTCTTTGACCGCTTCGCTGGCCAGATTCTTTCCATTGTTCTTTGTGATCGAAGAGTTGAAGAAAAATTTCAGTTCGTAGACCCCGCGCGGAGTGTGGACGTATTTGCTGTTGGTCACTCGGCTTACTGTGGACTCGTGCATTTCGATGTCGTCGGCCACATCGCGCAAGACCAGAGGGCGCAGATGCTGAACCCCCTTTTCGAAAAACTCCTTTTGAAATTTGATGATGCTCTCGGTGACCTTCATGATCGTCGATTGGCGCTGGTGAATACTTCGGATCAGCCACATCGCACCTCGCAGCTTATCCTGGATATAATCCTTGACTTCGTCACTTTCTCCATTGGCCTTCTTCTTTGCCAATTCTTTGCGATAAAAACGGGAAATGCGCAATTTCGGAAGGCCATCCTCGTTGAGGGTGGCGACCCATTCGCCGTCGAGCTTCCGGATATAAATGTCTGGTGTAATATAGCGCGCTTCGGCGTCGGAAAATTCCCCACCCGGTCGTGGTTCTAGATCGGTTAAGCGCTTGACGGCCTCGATGACCTCTTCTTTGCTCACTCCCTGAACCCGGGCGATCTTGGCGTAGCTTTTGCGCTCCAAGTCGGAGATATGCTCCTTGATCACCGCATGGAGCAAAGCGTCGTCGGGATGCTTGCGCCGGGCCTGGATCATCAGGCACTCCTCCAGGTCTCGTGCCGCTACGCCCGGGGGATCGAATTGCTGGACGATCGCCAACACCTCTTCCACCTCCTCCACAGAGACTTCGGCGTCTTCGGCGAGTTCTTCGACGGTCGATTCGGTGAGCCGACCGGCCTCATCGAGATTTCCGATGATCAGGGCCCCGATATACTCCTGGATGTCGTCGAGTTCCTGCAGGCGCAACTGCGACAATAGATTTTCCGTCAGTGATTCACTGGTGGAAAGCGTCTGCTCCAGCGTCGGAAAATCCTCTCCTCCACGGCGCATTCCCTTGTAGTGGTTCGTCGGTGGAGGCGCCGAGTATTTCTCCATATAGGCGTCCCAGTCGATCTGGTCGATATCGCTTTCGTCGCCCTGGACCTCGGCCATCTCGTCGGTTTCTTTTTCCTGCCCGGCCTCCCCCATGGCGTCGGCGTCATAAACATCGGGGATTTCCTCGAGCACCGGATTTTCCACCATTTCCTGGCGAACCTCGCTGATCAGCTCCATTCGCGAGAGCTGAAGCAACTTGATGGCCTGCTGCAACTGCGGGGTCATCCGCAGTTGTTGCGTCATCTTGACCTGTTGTCTCAGTTCCAATGCCATCGTGTTCGCTCCCTCGACTCAGTGCCCATCCAAAAAGACGACCAGCTTCATTTCCAGCTTGCTGAGGTTGTCCGATTCCAATTTCGTCTCCTGTCTACGGGCCGCTTGCACTCGCCATCTGCAACGACCAACGGACCAACAGCGACGATTCTTCCTGTTTCTACAGCACCGACGTCACTCGATTTCACTGATTATACGCACCTCCATATCCTCACCATCGAGCCCTTACAGGCCACGCAAATCATGGTTCGACATTAGTTGACTGGCCATCGTCACGCAAGCGGTGGCCGTCATTGGTACACCTTTTGCTAGTAAAATACCGAGACGACGAGACAGTGACCTGTCGAAGAGGCACCGTCCCATTTGGTGAAATAGCCTCTGACTCCCTGTCGCTGCGCGCATTCGATAGGCGATCGCCGCTCGCCAACACGTATCGCGGCATCCCGATCGACTCGGCATTGGCCACACGGTGCGACATCGATGTCAGTGTTGAAAAATCTAGTTCCCAGGAGTTTCTGTGAAAAGGCGCCACCATCCAGTATCG
>SKPJ01000321.1 GCA_007119595.1 Myxococcales bacterium | reverse complement strand
GGCGATGCGCGATCGAATGGAGATGACCCAACGGGAATTCGCCGACTTTCAGAAGAACGGACCGACACGGGGGAAGTGTAAGAGGAAGTAAATAAGGGCCGAAACCGAGTTTTGGTGATATTAAAGCCTTCAATATTCGGGTGATTTTTGCGGTCACTTTCGAGTTGGCGCTCAAGAACAGATATCGACGGTAAAACTGGGTGAAAACCGGTGTGATTTGGAGTGAAAACCGTCGATTTGGAGGGTGATTTGGCCCGGATTTGGCCGTATTGGATAGAGTTGGGCAGAGTGGTCCGTGCAAAGCGCAAAGCGGGAGGGGCGCTTCGGAGATGGCCTGATTGGAGGGAGAGCGCCGAGCGGTGTCGGCCTCTCAGCCTGCGGCGAGCAGGCCTGGTTCGGCCGGGTCGGGGGCCTCACACTTGATGGGGGCCTGACGCCGGAGTTGGATGGTGCCGCAGGGAAAGGTCACCTGCTTTTTTCCCTTCAGCCACCGCTGCCGGCGGCGCTCGTAGCGGGCGAGGCATTCGCGGTAGAGATTTTTGGCCTACGCCATCGAACCCGGGGGGCCATCCATCGAATCACGTGCACTGTGCGGTGGTGGGTCGATGATCGAGCTCCACCGGCCCTACGCCATCGAACCCGGGGGGCCATCCGTCGAATCACGGGCACAAGGCACGTGGACCCCAACGTCGCATACCGGAAACTCCGCGATTCCACGTGCGTCGCATGTCCGAAACGATTTGGTTATAGTCCCCCACAATCGGATCTATGGCTGCAATTTCTCCACTTCTGGAACGGTCGATGATGGGTGTTAAGAATGTAGAATGGATATTGAAATATGCATTCGTCACCACCGCGGCGGTGGCCCTGGCTTCCTGTGGATCCGAGGCGGCGCCACAGGGCGACGTGGGGACCAGTGGCGGGGAGCTCAATGACGTCGGCGGCGTGGAGCTCAATGACGTCGGTGGCGTGGAGCTCAATGACGTCGGCGAAGATGTCGTCTGTGGTGATCCCGACGTCTGGCTGAGGCAACACCAACTGGAGCAACTGGAGGGATGTGACGTCTATCGGGGCTCGATCACCTTCGCCGACTATCCGGGGGAAGACCTCAGTGCGGTGCCACCGCTTCGCGTCATCGAGGGGACCTTCAACCTCTTTCGGAATCCCAACCTGAAGAGCGCTCAGGGATTGGAGACGCTCGAGCAGGTCGGGAATCTGTCGATTCATCTCACCGACGTCTTCGATGATCTCTCGGCTCTGGGGAATCTGCGCCGTATCGACGGCGAATTTATGGTCAGTGGGAATCAGGGCCTGACCCATTTCGCGGGGCTCGAGAGTCTTCGCTTTGCCGGATCGCTTCGAATCGAGGGCAATATGAACCTCGCGAGCTTGAGCGGTCTGGAGGGCCTGCAGGAGGTGGCCGATGAGATCGCGATCAGCAATAACCCGATGCTCTCGGAGGAGGAAATCCGAGAGTTTCGCGAACGCCTCGAGGCCGCCGAGGCATCGGAGTGACGACGCTTCGGCCGGCATCGGGCTCAACGCATGCCTTGCCGCACGCCCTGTAGCCACAGACGATCACCGACCGAATTTATTTCGCCACCGTGAGCGCCGGCGATGCAGGTTTGTCGAATCCTCCACGCCAGCTCCACTGTGGTCATCTCTTCAAAGAATTTGAGCTCCTCTCGAAAATCTGAGACTTGCACCCTATTCGGCTCGTAGATTTTCATCACTTAGGGGGTTGGATCAAATCACATCATCGAGCGCGCGGACTCTCCGCACAACCCGGGATGAGCGCCAATTGTCGAGGCGTTGGGGTGATCAACCACATGCTGACGGGCGCCCATTTGGAGATCTCTCAAGCGCCTGGAATGAGATTTGTATGTATGGAAGGGCGTGATCCAAATATTGATGCTTTTTTAGCCCTGAAACGCACGTCCCAAAAATAAAGACATGGAGAGACAGATGCGAAAACTCTTGCTGATGGCAATCGTGATAATCATCGCGGCCTGTGGCGCCGAACCCGACCAAGACCAAGACGACGAAGGGGAATGGGGCGAGATCTGTGATGCCGAACCGGAATGCCCCGAAGGACTGAGCGAAATCTCGGACGAAGAGGTGTGTTCCGAGGATCCGAACTGCAAAGAGGTCTCCGATTGCGGTCAGACGCTTTATTGTCAGGCCCTCGAATCCTGCGCTGCCCTTCCCACGTGTCCCCAGGGAGTCGAATATTTCGATGAGAGCAAATGCGAGCAGGAAGCCGACCAGGGTTGTTATTCGAATTCCATGTGTGACGTGACCGTCTGGTGTCCCGACGAGGCGGTGCAGTGTGAGGCCTATCCGGTCTGTCCTCCCGGAACGGAAGAAGGTCCGTGCCCCGAAAATCACGACGGCAACTGCTTCGAGGAGTCGGCATGTGGGTACACCATCTCTTGTTACGACCCGGTCGACTCATGCCTCGCCATTGCCTCGTGCCCCCAGGAAGCGACTGAGGTGGAGAGCGAATCGGATTGTCCGGACGACGTCAATACCTCCTGTTACTCCGTACAAGAATGCAACACCGAGGCCTGGTGTTGGGAACCCATCACCTGCGACGGCTTTCCCGTATGTGGGGAGGGAACCGTTGAGGTCGATGAGTGCCCGGAGGAGAGCGAAGTGGGGGTCGAATGTACCCGGCATGAAATGTGCGGACACGTGGTCTACTGTTTGGAGCAAGAAGTGCAGTGTGGAGCCGCTCCGGTCTGTCCTCCCGAGACTATTCAGGGAGAGGAGGACGAATGTCCCGAGGAGTCGGAAGAGGCCGGCGAATGCAGCGAAGTGGAAGCCTGTGGCATGACCATCACATGCTGGGAATCTGGACAAGACGAGTGTGGCGAGGAGCCGAGTTGCCCCGAGGGTGCACACGAGGGAGAATGTCCGGATGAAGAAGATGTGTTCTGCTACGAAGAGACAAGGTGTGGCTCCACCATTTCATGCTGGGAATACGACACCGTTTGCATGGCGATGCCGGTCTGTCCGGAGGGAACCGAAGAGGTCGAGGAGTGCACCGAAGCAGATGAGAGCTGCTCGGCCCATACAATGTGTGGCATAACCATCTATTGTGCTGAGCTCCCGGGCTAATAGTACACCATCACTTATCGGCCGCCGGTCCGCTTGCCGCGCTGGTCCGGTTGCCGAGCTACCCTCGTTGCGGGGGCCGGCCCTCGATTTACCGGCCCCGGGGGTGGCTTTTGGCGCCGATCTGGTGGAGGCCGGCGTTGGCCTCCACGGCGGCGTCGATGCCGGCCTCGACGTCTCTGAGGGTGGTCATCGTCGACAGGCGGCGTCGCAGCACCTTTTCGCCCGGCGTGTCGCGAAAATACCACAACAGATGCTTTCTGATTTCGCGGCAGGTCTGGTCGACGCCGAAGCTGGCCACGTAGGTTTCCACGTGCTCCCATATCAACGCCCGGCGCTCATCGGACGTGGGCCGCTCCGGGATCGGCTCGCCGGCGAGGTCGGCGCGGATTTCTCGAAATACCCAGGGGTTTCCCAATGCCCCACGGGCGACCATCACGCCGTCACATCCCGTGGTGTGAAACATCCTTCGTGCGCTCGTCCAATCGCAGACGTCGCCGTTTCCGATCACCGCCATGTCCACACTCTTGACCAGCCGGGCGATGATCGCCAGATCGGCATGTCCGTCGTACATCTCGCCCCGGGTGCGGCCGTGAATGGTGAGGGCTGCGGCCCCGCCCTCTTGCATCGCTTCGGCGACGGCGATGGCGTCGGTCTGCTCCCAGCCGGCGCGGGTTTTTCCGGTGACCGGGATGTCGACGGCCTCGCTCATGGCGGCAAAAATGTCCTGGACCCGCTCCGGCTGGCGCAACAGCGCCGCACCGTGGCCGCTGGAGACGACCTTTCGCATCGGACAGCCCATATTGACGTCCACCAGGTCGGCGCCCATCTGTTCTGCCACCCGGGCCGCCCGGGCCATCATTCGGGGGTCCTTTCCGAATAATTGGACGCCCACCGGCGCCTCGTCGGGCTGTAGATCGACCATCGCCATCGAGCGCTCCGACCCATGGACCAGGCCCCGATCGCTGACCATCTCGGTGATCACCAACCCCGCCCCCATCCGGCGGCATAACTTGCGAAACGGAGCATTCGTCACCGCCGCCATCGGCGAGCAGATCACCGGTGGATCGATCACACAATTCGCTCCCAATTGAAGCGGCCCACAGTCCACCGGACCCGGCACCTCACCACCCCATTTGGGCGGCTTCAATTGTTCGAACGGAATGCCCATTTAGTGGTCCTTTTGCGATATGTAATGGTTTCGGAGATTTCTGTTGGGTAGGGAGCCATTCCTCCCCAGATTCCCCCACTCGATACAAATCGACGCATTCCCGCCGCTAATGCGGGTGGTCCCGAATTTTCGACGTACTTCAAGTATCGCTGTAGTTCGGGGCTGGCCGTAGAGTCGACGATCGGTGCATCTCGGGCTCGGGCTCGGGCTCGGTTCTCG
>SKPJ01000404.1 GCA_007119595.1 Myxococcales bacterium | reverse complement strand
TACGGGCCGCGCTTCACTGTCCGGCTCGTTTCGGTGGATGGCCTCCACTCGATCGTAGTGGACCTCGAGACTTTCGATCTCGACACCCTTTCCGTCCTCCTCGGATTCGATGCTCTCGATGGTGAGGATGACGCCGCCGATCTCCCCGGGAACGGGATCGTCACAGCCGAACATAACGATGAGACAGGTCGCAAGGAGGAAAACGAATGTGGTAGTCAGCGACTTCGCCGGTTCCCGGAACTGAGGGGGGGGGGGGGGATGAATGGTGAGTGTTGAACAAAACCATAGCAGATTCCCTACTTACTAAGAACACAAGTGATCCGTCCCAACTACCATCCGTTGCATATGATTGGGAACGACGCGATACGACAATGTACGGTGTTGGATTCATCGTAGCGGTGAATGCGGTTTGCGTCCACCGCTACTAGGATTCCGCATCCAACCACTACATATCTCCGGCTGATGGCGGGACCGCCACAATGGGCCGGCGGCGGTGGGAGTTCACCGCACTGGTTTGCGGGGCGAAATTGTGATTGACTTGCCCATCTTCTGCCACTGCCATTGTCTACGTCTTTTTCCAGCGAGGTTTATATCATGACCAATGAAGAAACCGTTGTATGTGTCACCGGAGCGTCGGGGTTTGTGGGATCGCGAGTCGTCGCCGATCTGTTGGAGCAAGGATACCGGGTGCGCGGTACGGTTCGACAGCCCTCGAATCTCGAAAAATATGGATTTTTGATGGAGCTGCCCGGTGCTGAAGAGCGCTTGACGTTGCACCGCGGTGAGCTTTTAGAGAAGGGTTGTTTCGACGAGGCGCTGCAGGGCTGCGCGTATTGTATTCACACCGCCAGTCCCTATGTGCTGGACGTCGATGATCCGCAGACGGATCTCGTAGATCCAGCGGTTCAGGGAACGGAAAATGTACTTCAATGCGCGCTGGACGCAGGCGTCGAAAAGGTGGTGGTCACCTCGTCGATGGCGGCGATCACCGATGAGCCGGAGAGTGAACGGGTGCTGACGGAGGACGATTGGAACGAAAAATCCTCGCTGGACCGAAACCCCTATTATTTTTCGAAGACCGAAGCCGAGCGCGCGGCCTGGCGCTTTGATGAGGAGAACGATGAGATCTCGGTGGTGGTGATCAACCCGTTTTTGATCATCGGCCCGTCGCTGACTCCGTCGTTGAATACATCGAACGAGTTATTCGTGGATCTATTGGGCGGCGAATATCCCGGTGTTTTAAACCTGACGTGGGGCATGGTGGATGTGCGCGATGTATCGAAAGCCCATATCCGGGCGATGGAAAGCGACGAGGCGTCGGGGCGCTATATCTGCGTGGATCACACGATCGCGATGGAGGAGGTCGTGGAGTTGTTGAACGAGGAGGGGTACGGCGAGGACTATAAATTGCCGAGTCTCAATATGGCATGTGCCGCCGGCGACTACGCGGTTCGCCTATTGTCGTATTTTCAGCCCTCCGGTACGGGGAGTTATCTGCGCACTCATGTCGGCAAGACACCTCGCTTCGACAGCTCCAAGAGCCGCGAGGAGCTGGATCTCAATTATATGCCGGTCCGCGATAGCATCGTCGATACACTCGAAGATCTAAAGAAGTGGGGTCATCTGGAGGGGTAATACTGGATTCGAGGAATCAGCTGCAACTGTTATAATGCGCTTTTGCATCGAATCGCTTGCTCCCTAATCAAACTGTGTGCGGAGGTCCCGTGAATTTGGCTCGAATCATTGCAATTGCAATCGTGGCCGTGGCGGTCTCATCTGGTGCGGCTTGTTCCGACGACGAGGAGCAGACGTCGACCGACGTGGGGGTCGAAGAAGACGTGGCCTCCGAACCCGGGGACACTTCAGATACGGGAGAAGAGGCGGCGGAAGATACGGGCGCCGACTCCGTCGAAGATGCGAGCGACGACACCGGGCACGACGTCGCGGACGTCGAGGAGGTCGACGACGGGTTGACCCATCTTCTGGGGCATACATTCGAGCCCTATCATCTGCAAGCCGGTGACGAGACGACGCCCTGTGTTCAGTGGAGACTGGAAAACGAGGAGGCGCTCTACGTCAACTCCGTAACCATGAGCAACGAGGGAGGGTTCCATCACTCCAACTGGTATATCGTACCCGACAACCACTTCGGACAGGCCCACGACGACGGCTATTTCGAATGTGCCGACCGGGATTGGTCGGAGCAGGAGGCGGCCCTTATGGGGACTGTGCTCTTTGCGCAGTCGACACAGGCCTATACGGAGACCCAGCAATTTCCCGAAGGGGTGGTCACCAAGATTCCGCCGAATCATATGATCGTCTCCGATCTGCATTTTTTGAATACGGGGACCCAGGATCTAGAAACCCGGATGCGGCTGGAGCTGGAGCTGCTCCATCCGGAGTTGGTGGAGACGGTGGTGACGCCATTTCAGCTCATCTACGAAGATCTCGACATTCCGCCGGAGTCGGAATCGCGTTTTGAGGCCGCCTGCGATATCGCCGACGAGGCGGGACTGCTGATCCCCAATACCGATGGTGGATTCGACGATCTGGAGTTGTATTACGTGCTTCCCCACTACCACGATCTGGGCAACCACTTCGATGTCCATATCTACGGCGGGCCCAACGACGGAGAGCAGCTCTTCGAGCTGACCGGGTTCAATGCCGAGGCCAACGGACAGACCTTTGATCCCCCCGTCGATATGGAGGGAGCAAAGGGGCTGCGGTTTTCCTGTGGATACGACAACCCGCGAAGCGAGTCCGTGGGCTGGGGCATCGGCGATCAAGAGATGTGTACCATGCTCGGCTTCTCCAACGCGGAAGCCGTCGTGCGCACCGGAGTGTCGACCGGCGATACCGATACGGTGGAGACCGACGAAGACGGCATCGTTCATCATACAGGCCCCTGCGAAACGCTGGTGGTTCCCCGATCACCGGGGCAGTCGATGCCGACACAGGATGAAATCGAGGCGGATTTATATATTCCGGACTCCGGGACGACCGACGATTTCTCGCCTGAGCGAGAGTGTGTGGATACCCCGGAGACCGCCCAGCCGCTTCGGGAGCCGACGTTGTCGAATATCGAAGCAGATATCTTCGAGGTGGGCTGTTCCTTTTCGGCGTGTCACGGAAGCGGTGGTGCCGGGGCGGGACTGGCGTTGGTAGGCGACGATCTCCACGACAATTTGCTCCATCACGACGTATTGACCCCCACCGATCTTCCCATGGTCGATCCCGGAAATGCCGAGGGAAGCTGGTTATACCGTGTGATGTCGGAGTGCGAACCGCAGGCCGACGTGGGAACCGTGGCATTTATGCCGCGAAATTCGCCGACTCTATTCGATCCGGCATTGGTGGCCATGGTTCGCGACTGGATCGACGAGGGCGCACCGGATAATTGAGACTCTTGCTTCTTATGCCTTTTTTCCGGCTTGTTTTGCCGAGATAGGCAATTGTCGAAGGGCGTCGATCAATCGATCGATATCGTCTTCGGTATGAGCGGCGGAGACCGTGATGCGTAGTCTCGATGTGCCCTCGGGAACGGTAGGTGGACGAATCGCCGTGACGTCGATCCCGCGTTGGCGAAGAAAGTCACTTGCCTGAAGGGCCGCCGATTTATCGCCGATGATGATGGGGACGATGGGACTCTTTAATTCTCGTTGGAGTCCGTCGCCGAGTTGTTGGATGCGTCTCCACAGCCGTTGTTGGAGTGTGGGATCGGAGGTGACGATATCGATGGCCGCGAGCAACCCTCCGATGATGCTAAGCGGCGCTGCCGTGGAGTAGATATAGGAGCGGCCCTGATTGAGCAGCAACCTTCGAAGCGACGAGGTGGTGGCGACGAAGCCACCGAGGCCTCCCGCTCCTTTGCTCAGCGTCGCAACGTGCACGTCGACTCGATCGGTCACACCGCGGAACTCGGCGAGTCCG
This sequence comes from Myxococcales bacterium, assembly GCA_007119595.1. Classification (GTDB taxonomy): domain Bacteria; phylum Myxococcota_A; class Bradymonadia; order Bradymonadales; family Bradymonadaceae; genus SLJM01. The sequence goes on along the minus strand of SKPJ01000404.1, from coordinate 578 downwards.
CGACCCTCTTCTCCGAAGGCAAAACTTCCGTGAGCCTCGTCGATCACGAAGAGGGCATCATATTGCTCACAGAGCCCGGCGAGACGTCGAAGCGGCGCCAGATCGCCGTCCATGCTGAATACGGAGTCTGTCACCACGATGGCCCGACTCGTCGAGCAATTCTGGAGCATTGTCTGCAATGCCTCGGTGTCACAGTGGGGATAGACCTGCAGTTTTGCGCCCTTTCGCCGGGCCAGAGTACAGCCGTCGATGATGGAGGCGTGATTGAGAGCGTCGGAAAAGATCGTCGTGTCTTCGTCGGATAAGGCGCTGATCACAGCCAGATTTGCACTAAAGCCGGTGGGACATAAAAGGGCGGCCTCCGTGCCCTTCCAGGTGGCGATCTTTTTCTCGAGGCGCTCGTGGAGTGTCGAATAACCACAGATAAGAGGCGATCCGCGAGGGCCGAGGCCGAAGTTCTCGACGGTTTCGATGACGCCGTCGATGACTCGTTGGTCTCCCGATAGTCCCAGATAATCGTTGGACGAAAAGAGGGTTAGCTCGCCGCCGGACTCGCGCTCCACGTGGACCGGTGACTG
>SKPJ01000605.1 GCA_007119595.1 Myxococcales bacterium | reverse complement strand
CTGATTGGACACAAATTCAACTCCGAACACATCAATAAATACGCCGAAACTCTCCCCTTCGTGATCACCGAGGCCACCAACGGTGACGCCTGGGTGGAAGTGGATGGCCAATCCTTTAGTCCCCAGGAAATCTCGTCGTTGATCTTGCGCAAGATGAAACAAACCGCGGAGGATTATTTTGGCGAAGAGATCACCGAAGCAGTGATCACGGTGCCCGCTTATTTCAACGACGCGCAGCGAAATGCCACCAAGGACGCCGGAAAAATCGCCGGCCTCACGGTGCGTCGCATCATCAACGAACCGACCGCCGCAGCTCTGGCATACGGGTTTGAGCAAACCGACGATGCGAATCTGGTGGTCTTCGATTTTGGAGGGGGCACCTTTGATGTCTCGATCGTCCAACTGCGCGGTGGAGTCTTTGAGGTCACCGCCACGTCGGGAGACAACCACCTCGGAGGAGAGGACTTCGACCGCGCCGTATTGGATTTTCTGATGGAGCGCTTCGAAAACGAGACCGGCATCGACGTCGGAGCCGACAATATGGCTCTTCAACGGCTCAAGGAGGCCGCTGAGAATGCCAAATGTGAATTGTCCACTCTGAGTGAAACGAATATCAATCTTCCCTTTTTGGCGGTCGACGATTCGGGACCGCGCCATCTCTCGCTGGACCTGTCGAGATCTCAGCTAAACGATCTGGTCTACGAGCTGGTCGAGCGACTCGATGCCCCCTGCAATCAGGCATTGAAGGACGCTGGATTGAGCAAATCCGATATCGATGACATCCTGTTGGTCGGCGGCATGACGCGCATGCCCCTGGTCCAGGAGCGCGTCGAGGAGATCTTTGGACGAAAGCCCCATAAAGGGGTCAACCCCGACGAAGTCGTCGCCAAGGGAGCGGCCATTCAATCGGGAATCCTGGGCGGCGAAGTCAAAGAGGTCATCCTCCTCGATATCACCCCCTTTAGTCTCGGCATTCGAGTCACCGGCGATCGCTTCAGTCCCATCATCTCCAAAAATACGCCGGTGCCCACCGTGGAGACCAAGATCTTTACCACCACCGAGGACAATCAGGATCTGGTCACGGTCACAGTGCTTCAGGGAGAAGACGAGATCGCCAGCAACAACAAGTTGCTCGGCATGTTCAACCTCACCGATATCGACCCCGCGCCGGCGGGCAAACCGCGCATCGAGGTTACATTCGAGATCGACACCGACGGGATCGTCAGCGTCTCGGCAAAGGACCTCCACACCAACGCGTCCCAATCGATCACCGTCGAGGGCAACTCAGGGCTCTCCGACGAGGAGCTGCAGCGCGCAATGCAGCGCAGCCAAGCATCGGAAGCCGCCGCAGTATAAAATCCTACGCACCCTGGGCGACGGCCACTCGCCGATCGGCGTCGTCGCGCTCGCCCTCCGGGGGCCGAAGGCGCATCCTCCAGTCCACTCCCGCCAATTCGCCGGGCTCCATCTCCAGCCACACATTCTCGCCATGCAGGGGCTCACTGGAGACGATGAAGTGGTTGACGAAGCCCGATTGGGTCGTCGCCTCACAGGCCTGTGAGAAGCTGGGACAGCTTCCGCGCTCCGGACACTGTGTTTTATAGGTGCTGTAGTACAACTCCTTTCCACCATGATGGGCCAACATCATATGCCCGTTGGTCAATAAAAAGGTGAGATAAAACTCCTCCTCTTGGGCTTCCTTTTTGCAATAACAATCGAGTCCTGTGACCTCGCGCACCTCATCGACGGTGGTCTGCACGGCGGCGACCACCTCTTCGAGTTCGGTGCCCTTTCGATGGACGTCGAAGTATTTGGCCATATTGGAGATCAACAGATAAAAGAGCACCTCGCTGTCCGTATCTCCCAGAATAAAGCGCCGATACACCGGTGAAACCTGTTCCATCAGTGCATCGCGGTATTTTGAAAAATTGGGGATCTGCCCGTTGTGCCCAAAGATCCAATTGCCGTACTGGAAGGGATGGGAGTTGATGATCGACAACTTCCCGACGGTCGCCCGTCGAAGATGGGCCACGACCGTCTCCGAGGAGACGATCCCCGAGACCCGTCGAAATAGAGAGTCCGATACGGCGGTGGCCACACTTTTTACGACATGGGGAAATCCGTCGACGTAATAGGCGACGCCCCACCCATCGGGATGTTCCTCACTCTGGAGCATCAACGCATTGTCTGCGCTGACCAGACTGCGGTGGACCTGACTGGTGATGACCGAGCGAAAGCCGAAGAGTCGACACATGATGAGTTCCGTAGGTCTATATTGTCGCCGACGTCGGCGCACACCGCCGACGCGTTCTGACTGCATAAACCCTATCACGGCACTCTGCATTTCTCACGACCACCTCCGGGGGGCAAAGGGCGCCGTGAAAACTGACCACGGGAAGCAAAAGAGCCAGACGGAGGCCGGTGGACCTCGTCCGCACAATCTGGAGGCTAGCCAAACTCAAGGTACCGTCTCTACGGCGCGACCCCGATGAGGGGCATTCATTTGCGGCGGCGATACTGGCATTGTATCGTCACAATCCGTTCCGGGACACTTCTGCAATCGTAGTGCTGATTCATGGCAAAGAAATCCAAAGTCTTCGATGCGAGTAGCTCGACGCGTCTCGAGAAGGGATTCGTGATCAATGATCGCTACGAAGTCGAACATCGCCTTGGTGCAGGGGGATTTGCTGTTGTCTATCAGGGCCAGGATCTACAGATCGAACGCCAGGTGGCGATCAAAGTGATGAATACCGCGGCGGTCACCGAGGACGAAAAGACGCGTCACAAATACAAGGAGCGCTTTCAGCGCGAAGCGAAGGTGGCGGGACGCATCGATCATCCCAATATACTCAGTATTTTCGACTACGGGATCATCGAGGGAAAAGACGAACCCTTTATGGTCATGGCCCTATTGCACGGCCAAGATCTGGAGGTCTATCTCCACCGAAATGGAGCGATGAAACCGGCGCGGGCGGTGCCACTATTTCTAGATGCCCTGATTGCTCTGGGGATGGCCCACGACAACGGCGTAATTCACAAGGACCTGAAACCGTCGAATCTTTTTTTCAAGCGTCCCAATACGCGCTTTGAATCACTGTGCATTCTCGATTTCGGAATCGCCCATCTCGAAAAAGAGATGCGGGGACGATTGACCCAGGTTGGTAAGATGGTGGGCACACCGTCTTATCTGGCGCCGGAATACGTCACCGAGAGCATCGTGACTCCCGCCCTCGATATCTACCAGATGGGATTGTTGCTCGTGGAAATGTTGACGGGCTCCCAGGTCGTCAGCGACACCAATCCGTCCGCTGCAGTGGTGGAGCATATGAAGGGGCGATTGGAGATCCCCGAATCCCTGCTGCAGTCACCACTCGGTCCCGTGCTGGGACGAGCCATGGCCCTGGACCATACAAAGCGTTATCGCGACGGATTCGCCTTTGCCGATGCCCTGGCGGAGGTTCCGGTGGAGTCGATTCCAAGTGTTGAACCCGGGGCCACCAAGGCGAGGTTGAGCGACCATTTTGGATCCCTTCCCGCTATATCGAATACGAAACGGCACGAGCGGCCCGACATGGAGGCAACGGCACAGAAGACTTCCGCAAAGACCTCTCAGGAAACTCTCGCCGATCCCGTGGCGACAGCGGATACGATAGCGCAGTTGGATGTAGTGAAGTCGCCGCCAAAAACTCAGGTCCGGCGCACGCCAACCGTAGTTCGCACTCCGGGGGAGTGTGCTCCCACCGTGGTTTTGGACCTGCCGAAAAAAGAGAGTACGCCCGATCCCGACGGCCGGGTAAAGACGGACCCCCAATTTGATATCGGTGGCACAGAACGTCCAACGAAGCCCCGATCCGACGGCGAAGAAAAGCGAACGCGAGTCACCTTGCATCTCGATGAGGAGCCGACGAAACCGCCGATGTTGCGGCGCCTGGCCCGAAATCAAGAGCAGTCCTCGATCACTGTGGATCGCGAGATATCGGAGGAGTTGCACGCCAGATTTTTCGGCGATCGAATGCCCCATCGAAATATCGAGACCACGGCCGCACCGATCATTGAGGACCTGCCGTGGTCCAAGAGCAATATTTTTGCGGTGGTGTCCATCGTAGCATTGCTGGTGATGATCGGAGTTGCCATCGCCACCTTTGTCGATTTCGGATCCAGCGAACACGGCGGCGACACGGAATTTGTCACTGCGCCGGACGAAATGGAGCTGGAGTCCCCGATTGCGTCAAACTCACTTTCGGAACAAGCTGGAGATGAAAGCGCTCGGGACTCGCTGATGGCGGCGAGCGACGAGGCGACCGATGGTATCGGCCGCCGGGACGAATCGGTAAGCGGCGATGAGACGGTGGAGCTCCTGGTGGAAACCGAACCATCGCAGGCCAAAGTAGAGCGAAACGGAGAGGTTCTGGGAACGACGCCTCTCGAGGTGGCCTTCGAAAATCGACAAGCACAACCGGTCGAATTGCAGTTGCGACTGGCGGGATATGAAGACAAGACCATCGAGATAACCCCCGAT
>SKPJ01000431.1 GCA_007119595.1 Myxococcales bacterium | reverse complement strand
GTTGAGTGAAGCGTCTGCGCGCCGAGAGCACGTCGAAGCGGCGTTGCGGCTCACTCGACGATGCTACATCGCATCGCCTCGTCGCCGCGCCTTGTCCGACGCACACTCGACTTTGCAGTCTGTCTCCATCAACTTCTGCTCACGGCGTTATAATGGATGGCCTTTGGTTGGATTGCGTGCGCCAAACTCTCAACGATCTTCAACTGACAATTAGCCTTGATTGTAAGTAATGTTTGCTTTCCAATCGGATTCGCTCGAAGCTCGACAACGCAGCCCATTACGATCACCGAAGGATTGAAGGAGCTCTGTCATGGTTCGTCCGCGAATGAACACAACAGCAATGATGGTGTGTTTGCTGTTGAGCATGGTGAGTCTGATTGCCTGTGGAGATGATGGGGACTTGTCGGTCCCGGACTCCGCCCCCGATACGATGATGAGCACGGAGACCATCGCGCCCGGCGAGACCTGTGAATTTGGCGGGACTCGATTCCAGATCGGCTCCGACGACAACGGCGATGGGGAGATCGACACTGTGGAAGACGAAGCGGTGGTCTGTGATGGCGTCGAAGGTCACGACGGTGCGCCGGGACCAGAAGGGCCGGCGGGAGACGACGGCGCGGACGGACTGACCCCGGAGGTCGAACAACAATCGCTTCCGTCGCATGACGAGTGTCCGTCGACCGCCACGGAGGTAGTCATCGGTTTCGACACCGATGGGGAAGGAGATATCGACGAGGTCAGCTCCACCTTCGTCATCTGCGATGGCGAAGCCGGCGAGACGGGCCCGCAGGGTGAACAGGGCGAACCCGGTACCGACCATCAATGTATCGATGCAGAGGATGTGGTGATCGTCGATTGGACCATCGAAGACGATCCGTTCGGGGTTTATGAGGTCGGGTTGAGCTACGAGCTTCGCTTTGAATTACAGGACGAGCGCGACCTCGACGAGTTGGCCATCGACATCATCGCCCCCTTTGGTGGCGAAGCGGATTTTGAGCTCGATGCCGGCGCCGGAGCCACCTATACCGCCCAGTGGACCCCCGATGAGAGCGCCGTCGGAAAAAGTGCGGTGATGTTATTGGTCACCGACGGGTGTTCGATGAGCACCGATGTATTTCATATCGACGTCGAAGAGCAGATGCCCCGACTGGAGCTCAGCTACGACCGATTTCAGGATTCTGAGGATAGCCCCGATGGTGCGGGCCAAACCCATGACGTCGAGGTCTGCCTGGAAACACGCAATATCAGTACCTGTCATGCCTCCTTTGTCGATGGTGACGAGACCACCTTCGCAAGTGGTTCCGGATGCGAATCGGTAAGTGCCGTCTCCACCGACGGGACGCCAAATTCTGTGGGCGAACAGACGTCGTTTGCAGTGGAATGTCATGGCACCACGGAGCTTCCGGGATTCGTCGATACGGGCTTTGCGAACGTGGTCCATTACGGTCCGGGGCTGGTCTTCGACCAATACGCGCCGGGTGAACTCCAGATGGGAGAGCGGCGCTATCTTCTCCCCGAGGTGGGGTATCCCATCGAGTTTTCCTGGAGCTTCCACGACATGGAGAGCTGTCAATTGATGTTCAACGACGATGCCACCAGCGTCGACGATGTCGTGTTGGGTCCCGACGAGAAATACAATGTGGAATTTGGTGAGCTGCACAGGGAATTGGTCACCGAGACCGCCACCGTCAAATTGGCGTGCGAAGATGATGGGGGCACCAATTGGGAGTCTCCCCAGGAGTTCTTCTATATCGTCGATTGGGGGATTTCGTTTGCCGAATTGACCCCGCTGGGGACCAATAACAACGATAATTTCGAGCTTCGCGCCGATTGGCATGAACGCGGGGGCCTGGATACGTGCACGGTCACTCTTTTTAGTGCCGGTGATCACCAATTGGGCCAGGAGACGACATCGACAGGTGATGGCGCGATGTCCCACACCTTTACACTGAATCGAGTCACCCTCGAAAACTTTGAAGAAGACGAGGAGTATCGCGCCGAATTCGCGTGCTCCGGCGGCGGCAACTCCGATGAGTGGACGGAGTTGATTTCAGTAGGTGAAATTTTGGAAAGTGAAGAAGACTCGTGACGCTGCAGTATCAGCAGCAGAATTATCATTCATTGGAGTTTGAATATGTTCGATATTCGTATCAGTAAGAGGACGATATTCTCTTGTCTTTTATTGGGGGCAGCGGGACTTATCGCCTGTGGAGACGAGCCGGAGTCGGCGGCCCCCGACGAGGGTGGCCAATCGGTGATGACCACGGAGGCCATCGCTGCCGGAGATATCTGTGAGCACGGCGGAACTCGCTTTCAGGTCGGCGTCGACGAAGACGGCGACGGCGAGATCGATACCGTCCAGGACGAGGCTGTTATCTGCGACGGTGGTGGTGGTGAGGGAGTGGAAGGACCGCAGGGTCCAGAAGGTCCCGAAGGTCCAGAAGGACCAGAGGGTCCTGAAGGTCCAGAGGGGCCCGAAGGACCAGAGGGTCCGGAAGGTCCCGAAGGTCCGCAGGGTCCCGAAGGTCCAGAAGGTCCCGGTGGAGGAGAGCAGGGCGATACTTCATTGATCGAATCGGAGTCCCTTTCATCGCACGCCGATTGTCCCTCGACGGCGACGGAGATCACCGTCGGTTTCGATACCAACGACGATGGAGCTATCGATGATGTGATCGATAGCTTCGTGATCTGCGACGGTGCGGACGGCGAAGATGGCGCCGACGGTGACGGTGGCGACAGCGCATGTGACGACGTCGATGAACTCGAGATTCTGGACTGGTCCATCGAGGAAGATCACTTCGGTGTCCACGAAATTGAATCTACCTATGAGCTTCAATTCGAGCTCAACGAGGAGCGCGACCTCGATGATCTGCAGGTCGAATTGGTGGCTCCCTTCCTCGCCGACGCCGACTTCAGTGCCGGCTCCGACGCCAATTATGCCGGGGACTGGACGCCCGACGAGACCGCCATCGGCGGAGGAACGATCAAGCTCTTCGTCAGTGACGGCTGCTCCATCGCCATGGATACGTTTTATGTCTACGTCGAAGATCTGGCGACGCGCGTGATCGTCGATTTCGAGCGTTTTCACTCTTTCGACGACATCCCGGATGCCGGTGAGACCGCTCCCATCGAAGTCTGCTTGGAAACCCGCAACGCCGCTCATTGTACTGCCCGTGCCTTTGGCAGCAGCTTAGATGGAGGAGCAGAGTTTAGCTCCGGTTCCGGTTGCGAGGATGTGCTCGTCGACTGGGTACTGGGAGGAGAGGAATCAGGTAGATTTGTCTCGGTTCACGCCAATTGCCAGGGGCCTCCGGAAATTCCCGACTCCACCGGTGGAACGGTCTTCATCGCTCATTTCGGTCCCGGTCTATTTTTCAATCATATGACGTCGTGGTCCGATCATATCCATCGACCTGTGCTTCGAGAGCAGGGCGAAGTCGTCGATTTTAGCTGGTCATTTCACGAGATGGATAGCTGTGATCTGATGGTCAATGGAGACGCCACTCCCATTTCGGACATTCGACCCATGATGCCATATGACGTCGAATATAAAGGGCTATATCAGAAGACGCTGACGGAGACTTCGGATATTAAAATGGTCTGCGAAGACGACGACGGGACGACCTACGAGGGACATGAGCATCGGTATGTAGTCGACTGGGGGCTTACGCGCTTCGATCTCTCGGCGCGAGATGAGCATCCCTCCACCGGAGATTACCAATTTCGAGCCAATTGGAGTCACCGCGGACTCGATGCCTGTGAGGCGACGCTTTTCGATCCCGATGACAACGAGGTGGACTCCTCGGGGATGCAAACGACCTCCACTCAACATACCTTCGCGATCGATCCCGATGATATCTCTTTGTTCGACGACCACAATCGGTACACCGTAGAGCTCGAATGCACGGGCGGTGGAAACGCCGATGAATGGTCGGGTGGGATTCGCGTCGACGAGATCATCGCCGGGGCCGATTGAGGATCACCATCACACCGAAATGTTTCGGGCCGCCTTACTTTCGATAAGTGAGGCGGCCCGATGCTTTTTAGCCATTCACAACCCTCTCAATCCTTGCTCGACATCTGTTGGGCCTCTTCGCTGAGTCCTCGAATGCGCATCGCCGCCCAGCCAATTCCGATGACGACGCTGGCCAAAAACACCACCAATTGTGTGATCAAAAACTCATCGAGGTTCGCCGTGGCATCCATCACTCCCGTAAATACCAATAAAAGCCACAAAAATACGCCGGCCAATTGCACGCCGATCACCACGACGAAGAGTTTCGTCAGCACCCGGCCGGTCTGCTGTTGGACGTACATCTCGGGGTCGAACGGCGGGGATTCGTCCTGTGGTCGATCGGAAGGCGAATTCTCTGTCGAAACGGGCACAGTAACTCCCTTTTAAACGGAACGTCATTTAAATGAAACGCGGTACCGACGAGATGATTGGGCCAGATGTTGGCTCGAACCGAGTGCAGGCGTAGCAACGCTACTTCAAGCGAGGATCGGCCGAAAGATGGCT
>SKPJ01000432.1 GCA_007119595.1 Myxococcales bacterium | reverse complement strand
TGGGCCAGGGGGCGAGTTCGTGAGCGAATCAAGCGACGAAGATTTTGTTGCAGCACTGCTGTGGAAGACAGGCCTGAGCATCGTCATGCTCAGCGGGCTCGTCGTAGTCCTCGGCGTAGTATTGCGCGATGAGGTGGCGGCATGCGCAACGGTCATCGTCGATACTCTCGGTGCATTTGGCGTCTTCGTCGGTGTCTTCGCATCCGATGTCTTCGGCATTCCCGTCCCCCCTTCGACCTACGTATTCGCAGCCATAGCCTCCGATTCACCGACGGCGCCGATCCTGATCATCGCCATCATCACCAGCATCTTCGGTGGATCCATCGCCTATTTTATTGGCCCCTATATCGGCAAAATCCCTTTCCTGAATACTCAACTGGAGCGCTTCCGGCCCCGGGGAGAGGGGATATTCGATCGCTGGGGCATCTGGGCCGTCGGCGCCGCGGCACTGACCCCTCTGCCCTTTTCCCTGTGCTGCTGGCTGGCTGGTATATACCGCATGCCGTTTGGCCGCTTTTTCACGGCCACCCTGATGCGAGGCCCCCGTTTGATGTTGTATTATGGGCTGTTTTTGCTGGGCTGGACTGGTGCCGCCTCGTTGTGAGCGTCAAAGCTCAATAACGCGTTCCCCGCGGAGGGCGCATTGCCTTTTCGTCCAGGTTCCCGCATTTCGGTAGCAATTCAGTGCAGACATCGGCGAGACGGCGCAGTCCATCGCGGCGAACCCGGAACGTTTTCTCATTCATATATAGATCGCGGCGAACCTCGAGCTGAATGGCGTGCACTCCCCGTTCGGGCTCTCCATAATGCCTGGTGATCCATCCCCCCTTGTAGGGCTCGTTGGAGCGAACGCTAAATCCAGCATCTCGAAAATGCTCCTCCACCAACCAGCGCAGCGTTCGATCACAGGATTTTCCCTCCACGTCACCGGGAACGATCTCCGCCCGCTTGCGACCGGGATCGCTGTGCCCTTTGCGTCCCATCGACGGCATCGAATGGCCGTCGAACAACACGCAAAACCCAAACTCGGAGCGAATCCGATCGATCTCCTTGCGGAGCGCTTTGTGATAGGGATGATAAAAGCGATCCAGGCGCTTGTTGAACGCCTTTTTCGTCATCGGCTCCGACATCACCGGAGTCTTGGCGGTCGTCGTGCGCCACACCACTCCCCGATCCTGGTAATAGCCGTCCTCGTCGATGCTCTTTCCTCCCTTTACTGTCTTGGGAGAGACGTCATCTTCGGCTCGATTCAGATCCACAACGTATCGAGAGACATTGGACACCATCAATGTCGCCCCGAGCTCGGGCGCTGATTCCCAGAATTGGTCGACATACAGATCGAGATCGCGACGCAACACCTTGTCTCCGATCACCATCTCGGAACGTACATCCTCGGGAACCCAGTCTCCAGCATGGGGAACGTCGACGATGACGGGCAGGGTCTGCTCGTCGGGTCGCTCCAGTCGATAAAGATTCGGCTCGCTCATGGTCCCTCTCACATCCTCTTCATTGTCGATGCTACGGAGAGTGCCCTTTATCACGTCTGGGTCAATTCCTCTAGGCTCTGTGTTCGCGCTTGTGCGACTCGCTGATAACGCTTCTGAAATTGAGTGCTCGCAAACTCGACGAACGCATCCTCGTCGAGCCCGAAAGGGACCGGGTCATAGGGCTCGAAGACCTCACTGATCATCCCCAATGCAAGTGGAAAGAGTTCATTCATTCGGGTTTCGATGGCCTCCCAGACCTCATCGCCGTGTTCGGCCACCAACCGCGACAAAAGATAAACTCCGTAGGCCAGATGACGGGATTCGTCTTGCTTGAGCTTACCGACCACCTGCCGCATTCCCGGAAGGACGTCATTTTCCTCGAGCATCTCGAAATAGGCGTGGTACCCCGTCTCCGCCAGGACGCCCTCGACGATCAAATTATAGGTCACCGAAGCCTGCGCCTGTGCTACGGGAGAGGAGTCTTCGCGCAACCGATTGAGGGCACGGGGCAATTCTTGCTGAAAAACCGCCCGATAATTCTCCCCGTGAAACCGACTCAGATCGGAAGCTTCCTGGGCCACCTCATCGAGAAAATATCGAAAGGCCTCTACATGCTTTGCTTCCTCCCATAAAAAGGAGGTCAAATACATCTCCTCTTCCAGCCGTCCCTCTTCCGCGACGACGCTGATAAGGGGCAAGAGATCGAGAGTAACCGCTTCTTCTCCCCCTATGAACATCGAGCTCAGATGAAGGAGCACCTCTCGTTGCTCGTCGTCAAATGACAACCATTGGCTTCGATCTTGTGCGAAATCAATTTCCGCCGGGTCCCAAACCCCTAATTTCTTCGCCTTTTGCCACAATCGCATCGGCAAACTATCGAAATCGAGACCACCACTGTCCGTCGATTTAAACGTGCGCTGTTGTCCCATCGTCCAAATTCTCCCGTTTGACCGAAACCATTGCTCCATCGATTTGCAAAATGCACGGTGAACGTAGCGACCTCGGGACCTATTTGGCAACGATCAACTGCCCGTTTGCGCCCTCCACTGCGTTCTTGTCGTAGAAGCACTGCTACGGTTCCCGGTCAGCCGCCGCACTGCAGCCTCCAATTCATCGCGAACGAAGGGTTCCTGCTCATCGGCGAGTATCGTGCGAAGAAGTGCGGCGTGTCGGGCTCGACCCAATTGGCCAATCGCCCATGCCAGATGCCCTCGTATCAGTGGCTCCTCCTCATTTTGCAGATATTCGACCAACCGGGGCACGTCCTCGGCAGCTCCCGTATTCCCCACCACCACCGCTGCGTTGCGGCGCAATCCGGTGACTTTGGCGCGTTTCATCGCCGACTTGCGAAATACCTCGACGTATCGAGGATGATCAAAGCCGATCAGTTCAAGAGGGGTCAATCGGCGATAGATATCGCGGGTCTGGTGCTCCGGAGCATCGCTGATCGGAGCATCGCGATTCCAGGGACAGACGTCCTGACAGATATCACAGCCGAATAGATGATCGCCTATCAGGGGACGCAATCGCCGCGGAATCGGTCCCCGCAATTCAATGGTCAAATACGAAATACAACGCCTGGCGTCGATGACCTGGGGTGCCACGATGGCTCCCGTGGGACAAGCATCGAGACAGCGCGTGCAACTGCCGCAACGATCCGGTGCTTCTTCGACGTCCGTACCGAGATCGAGATCGATCAGAATTTCAGAGATAAACGTATAGGATCCGAGTCCCTGGCGAATCAGCATCGCGTTTTTTCCGACCCATCCGATCCCCGCCGTGCGCGCCAGATCTCGCTCCAGAAGTGGTGCGGTATCGACGGCCGGACGCGTCGCCACTTCGGCGCCGGTCTCGGCATGGATAAACGCCGCCAACTCCCGCATCCGATCCCAGAGTAAATCATGGTAATCATCGCCCTGGGCATAACGAGTAATTCGCAATCCCCCCTCCAACAGATCCAGGGGTTGATGGTAATTGTTCAACATCACGACCACCGACTTCGTACCGGGCTCCATCTGTGCTGGATCGACGCGCAGTGGTTGATAGCGCTCCATATAGCTCATCGTCCCGTGCCGGCCCTCTCAAAGCCACTCCTGATAGGCTCGCTCGGTGGGCAATTTCTCCGCCGAGACAAACGATACCGCCTCGAAACCAAGCCCTTCGGCCCGCTCTGCAATTGCCTGCCGCAACTGCTCTTGTTGCTGTTGTTTCATGGGTGCTCCACACTTTTTCAATGCCGGGATCAGGCCAAATTTCTGCGGGCGCGCTGGGATATTCCCGCACGCTACCAGCGCCGTGGATACCAATTCGTTGCCACGCTCGTTTTGATATTGCAAATCGTTATGCTATAAGCCAGTTTCATACGTGATTGAACCGGTCTTCACGCTGGTCTACAAACCCTTTTTGCCCCCCGCGTCCTCGGTCCGAGGGCAAACGGTCATGGGAGCTGGTTGACAGCTCGACCGAATGGAGTACGCGATGCGCATTTGTCCAAAATGCAAGCGTCAATTTCCCGACAATACCCTCTTTTGTCCCGACGACGGCAAAGCGTTGGTCGATCGAGCAACGGCTGGCAACGCCTCCGCGGCCGGTGCTTCGTCGACGGGACAACGAGCTAAGCCGTCCCTGGATTCCCTCGATAACGGCAATGACGAGCTCGATGATACGGTCATCGACACCACCGTCGCCGATGTCGAGAAAGCCAAACGGCAGGCCGCGCAGCAAAAAAGAGAGCGCGCTGCAAAGTCAAAGCCTCAGCCTCGACCCAATACCGGCACAAGCCCCGCCCAGACCACGGGTCGATCCAACGCCAAACGGCCGCACACGCCGACCCCAACCCAGCGCGGCGCCCCACCGGATTTGACATCCAAGGCCAGCGGCCCGACCTCCAATAACAGCCGACCGTCCAATAATAGCCGGCCATCGCCCAGTCGATCGACCAACAACAAGGCCACGACCACCCAACCGATCGACACCACCGATCTCGTCGGCCAGAGTCTCTTTGGCCAATATACGATCACCGAAAAACTCGGCGAAGGGGGTATGGGATCGGTCTATCTG
>SKPJ01000468.1 GCA_007119595.1 Myxococcales bacterium | reverse complement strand
GATCTGACTATCCGCTCAACACTTGGAATAACCTCCGGATATGCCTGCGGTTTCGCGAAATAGTCATCTCAACGATTTCATCGCGGCCTTGCTCAGATTCGGAATTTCCGGATGAGAACTAACTGAAATGCGGTGCCGACGAGATTGACGTGCGATTTCTGGTCGACCCGAGAGCAGGCGCAGTGTTTGGAGCCGGTGGTTTTTGCACTGGAACTGTTTTCAACGTATCAATGAGTTTTCATGCCAAGATCAATCGAGCTTCGGAATCCACCGTGATCGATAAATATCGCGTTTTCTTGATGATGTCCTCGTTGTTGTGGTGCGCCATTTTGGTGGGATGTTCGGATCCCGTCGAAGAAAATGCGAGGGCGGACGTGGGGATCGACACCGCCGGTGACGGCGGCTCGGGTTGTGCACCCTGCGAGGACGGCTCCAGTTGTGTCATCGACTCCGATTGTCGCAGTTGGTCTTGTGAGGCCGGGCAGTGCGTGCCGAGGGGAGCCTTTATCTCGGTGTGGGATACGACGCTGAGTGGAGCGAGTGAGGACGACCAGATCCAGCTTCCGCTGGACTCGTCGGGAATCTACGACTTCACCGTCGATTGGGGGGACGGCGTTCAAGATACCGTCACAGATTGGGAGCAGCCGGAGGTGACTCATACCTATGATGAGCCCGGCGTCTACACGGTCCGTATCGAAGGGCAACTCGAGGGATGGCGATTCAGTGACGGGCATTTTAGCTCCTACCGGGACGCCCGTAAGCTCGTGGGTATCGAGCAGTGGGGAGTTCTACGCCTCGGCGATACCGGTGGAGCTTTCGAGGGGGCATCCAACCTGGAGGAGATCACGGCGACGGACACCCTGGATTTGACGAATACGACCACCCTGGCCGGCACCTTCGAATCTTGTTCCAACCTCACGAGTGTTTCGTCGATAAACGACTGGGATGTCTCTCATATTACGGATATGGAGCGGATGTTCGCCGAGGCCACCAGCTTCAACGAGGACATCGGCGATTGGGACGTCTCTTCGGTGACCAATATGGAGCGATTATTCGCCTGGGCGCGAGCTTTTGATCAGAATATCGGCGGATGGGATGTCTCATCGGTGACGACGATGAAGTTGATATTCTTCAATGCCATCGCCTTTGACCAGGACATCGGCGGATGGGATGTCTCCAATGTCACGAATATGGATAGTGCCTTCGCTGCGACGGAGGCCTTCAATCAGGATATTGGAAGTTGGGACGTCTCCAATGTCGTCCATTTCATGCAGATGTTCGACGGCTCACAGGCGTTCAACCAGGATATTGGCGACTGGGATCTGTCTTCGGCCCGGGATCTGGACTTTTTGTTCGGCAGTACGGAGGCGTTCAATCAGGATATTGGAAGTTGGGATGTCTCCAACGTCGTGAATATGCGAGGGGCATTCAACAACGCCACCGCCTTTAATCAGGACATCGGCGACTGGGACGTCTCCAACGTCACGAATATGAATCACCTATTCGCCCACACGGAGGACTTCAATCAGGATATCGGCGACTGGGACGTCTCCAACGTCACGGATATGGGTTTTATGTTTCAGAATGCAGCGTCATTCGACCAGAAAATCGGTGGCTGGGACATCTCCTCGGTCACAGATATGGAATCCATGTTTTCAGGAGCGCTTTCCATAGAAAACTACGATGCCCTGCTCATCGGCTGGGCTGCACAAGACGTGGAGCCCGATGTCTCTTTTCACGGCGGTGACTCCCAATATTCCGAAGGCCAGGCAAGCAACGCCCGCCAGACGCTTATCGATCCCCCCAATAATTGGTCCATTGAGGATGGCGGTCAGGCCCCATGAGATCTCAACACAACTGCGAAGTCCGCTATCGGGAGGGGCTCCCCGTCCATTCCGAAGCATTCGACGGCCCATGTGATGATGAAAAAGTCGTCGACGTGCTCCACGATGTCGTAGGTATGGTCATCGAAGGGTGACGTGCTCACGGGGTGTGGAATTCGACGGCATAGGTTCGTCGAGGGGGTTGCGGCTCCATGGGATTTCCGAGCTGGAATTCAATGAAGTACATCGTCCTTTCGGCGAGGTCGGCGACGGGGAGATTTTCGCCGTCGATCCCGAAAAATTCGACAGTCCTCGTGGCGATGAACAAGTCGTCGAGGTGTTCCACGGTATCGTAGTTATGGTCATCGAGGGGCTCGCCGTCGAAGGTCGAGTAAAGCCAGAAATTGTAGTGCTCATCATCGACGTAGATGGTGCGGGCCTCGTTGAACGGTGGTTCGTCGATGCTTCTGTGTCCAGTCCGCAGAGGGGATTCGTCGGTGCCTTCGGCGACGATGATGTCGTGATGCGTCGAGTCGTCGGAGATATTGATCCGTACGCTCAGGGGGTATTCGCTGAGGTAATCGTGTCCCACGACGTGGATCTCGAAGAGCTGTGCGTCGAGGATGACCCGGCGGTCCTCGATGAAACGAGGTTCGCCGTCCTGGCTGAAGAGAATGGTGTATCCGGCGTCGGAATCGACCTCTGCTGCAGCAGTGGCCAGACGTTGCTCCAGCGCTGATGGAGAGGGAGACTCCTCGATATGCTCTGATTCCGCCTGCTCCGTCGGTGGCTGCTCGACCGACGGTGGCGCAACCTCGTCAGATTCCCCGGTCCCTGGCTCCGGGGGGTTGGAGCAGGGACTGAGGCCGAATGAAGCAACGATGCTCAGAAGCAGGACGAAGGTGGTATTTGGTCCAAAACTCATTGCAAATCCAGGAGCGGCTGGAAACTGGATCACTTCGGTTCTCGGAGGTCGGCATGAGAACGAAGGATAGCAGTACCGGCGCCGCAGGGGCAAAGAGTGGGGTCGGCGTGCTCAGTGCACGGGACGACGGCAGGAGTCAGCGACTTCCCCGTCTTCTCCCATTTCTTCTCCCATTCGCTCGTGAAGCCGTGTGTGCAAACGGCAGAGCTCTCGGCGGTAGGGTTCGATCTCCAGTAGAGAGTCGACCACCTCGCTGAGCACCACCGGGTCTGCTTCGTCGACGAACTCCCACACAAATGCCGTCAAGATTTGACGATGGTGAAACTCGAGCTCGCGGAGCACCTCTATCCATCGATGTGCAGCATCGGAATTTCCGGCGGCCAGTGCCGCCCGGACCGCACGACGAGTGTTTTGGACATTCGGTTGGATGCGGGCACCTTCGTCGGCCAGAGTCAATGCCTCCGTCCCATATCCCATGGCCAAGAGGGCATCGACCAGATTCCGCCGTGTCGTCTGGCGGTCGAACGCACCTTCGAGCTCCGATGTCGCTGCATCGATGAGGTCCACATCGATATCGCGGGACTCAAGCATTGCCATCGTATTTTCGACGTCGGATCCATTGGGAGCTGATAAGCGAAAGGACTCCGCGAGTTTGTCCGGTTGGCTTACATCAAAAGAACTGTCTTCCAGCAAATCTCTGCGCCCCGCCTCCACCAACGCGGTGTCGAATCGAGGGCCACCATCTTGGATGCAGCGATAGGCCAGGCGGCGACATTCGCGATAATCCGTCCACGCCTCGTCGAACTCGCCGATCATTACCAAGAACGCGGCCCGGCTCAATCGGGTGTTGCCGTTGGCTGGTTCCAACTCCACCGCCCGATTGAATGCTCTCAATGTCCGGTGACGATCGCCGGAGGCCCACCAAAAGCGTCCAATGTGGATCCATCCGTCAGCACTCTCCGCATACGCCGCGAGCACGATCTCTGCTCGCTCCAGTTGGCCGCGCCGGGCGTAATACATGGCCAGTCCATCCGTGACCGTTGTGGGGTCGTAATAGACATCACCATGGCGCTGCCAATGTGCATAGACCTCGTCGTGCAGACCTGCTTCTCGGAGCACATTTTCGATCTTCAGATGAGCATCGCCGATGTCCGTGCCGAGCCCGTCCGGTCTCCGCAATTGGTGATATAGATCGGCGACGCGCGCCGGTTTTTCGCGCTGAATATGGATTCTCGCAAGTTGCACGAAGGCATCCGCAGACACGGGATTCCAGGAACCCGACGGACGTTCCAACAGCTCCAGATAATATTGCTCGGCGCGGTCGAAATGCCCGGTATTTACCCAGGTTTCGGCGTATTTTCGGGTCTCCGGGTCGGTTATTCCCCACTCATCGATGACGGATTCAAAGTCCTGCTCTGCCCATTTTGTTTGGCCGGCCCGCAGATAGGTCTCAAAACGCCCCGTTCCATGATAGCCCAGAAATTCCGAATGCTCTTCGGCCCGCCGCCAGGCCAGGGCAGCCGGTTTCCATAACCCTCGAAAGCGCCACTCGTCGGCCAGGTCCGTCCAACTCTGCCCCGATTTATCGGGGACGGACCGACCATCTGTGGCGTCCAGAAAGCGCATCAGGTGTTCTTCGGCGAGAGTCCGTGCGTAATCGTCTCCGTACATCAGGGCCGACGCGTAGAATCGATGAAGTGAAGGACGTGTGTCGTCCTCTTTAACGAGAGAACCAAAGAGGTCGACGGTGGCTCGGAGATCGCGGTCGCCCCCGAACGTGTCGACCAGAGACTGCATCGCCACGTCTGGTTCGTCTGCCCCGGAAATAAACTCCCGTAACACCCGCCGGGCATCGGCATCGCGTCCCCTTGCACTATACTCCTCGCTGAGTTCGAGGGACCACCGCGCTTCGCCAGAATCCAGCTCCACCAACTCCTCCAGATGAGATAGGCGATCGAGTCCGGCATCCTCGTAATAGGACACCACCTGTGCAAGCGCGGGGACTCGTTCTTCGGCGGCCTCGAGATAGCGCTCCAGAACGCGCGAAACCAGCTCCACCTCGCCTCCACGAATGCCCGTTTCCGCGGCGCGAAACCAGCCCATCTCGACGCCGGCGTCGCCGAGTTCTTCGAAGAGGATTGGGGTCTGTTCTTCGGCGTTGTATTCCTCGAAGAATTCCCCGGGGCGCCGGAGTGCGGGGGAGAAGCGTCCCAGCGTGCTTTTATGGATCTGTATCAACCCCTCGAGCCAGATCCGTCGGGCACCATCCAGATCGCCCTCGTCTGCGTAAAAGGAGGCCAGTAATTGCACCGTGTCTGCACGCGGCTCCGCTTCGTAAGCCCTACGCGCTGTTGCCACAGCCTCGTCCAACAGACCGACCTGGTGGAGCCATCTCGCCGATGACGCCATGACTTCCCAATCGGCCGGAACCTTTGATACCGGCGTGACTTCACGCCACTGCTCGACCACCGCAGTATAATTGTCGATGGCCTCCACTACTCCATCGACGTCACCCAACTCGGCAAGTACGTCGATATATTCTCCTCGCTCTTTCGGAAAAAGTGCTCCCTCGGTGAAGTGGGTGGGGCTCCCTTCGTGCTCAACTGATCGCCAGAGGTGCATATAAAAGTCGCGTGCCCACTGGTATTGACCGTATTCGACGCACCAACGAGCGACCCGGAGCGTCGTCCGGTAGCCCTCCGAACTCCCGCTGTTGCTGGCGGAAACCAGTCGATCGAGCACTGCCCGGGCATCCTCCGGGCGTCCCTCGTCGACATATAATTCTGCCAGATAAAAGGAGATATTCGCTCCGGGCTGGGCAAGCTCCTCCACGGCCTGTTCCAGCACGTATATCTGCAGGGACGGAGCCTCCAGTGGTTTCCCGAGCCGTGCCGTGGCGGAGTAGATCGCCTCAGGGGAAAGCGGCGTATCACCGTCGGCCAGCCGGCTCGTCAAAATACCATCGATTGCCGTCTTCGCCTCGGCCAGATTTCCCCGGCGAGACTCGGCCTGGACCAATCGAGTATAGGGCCAGCGAAGGTGGGGGAGCGCTTGGTCGTATGTGGCAAAACGTTCGTAGGTGGGAAAGCCACTGTCGTCGTCGATGCCGAGCCCCTGGCGTAGATGCAGGGCTGCCGCGTCGACCTCGCCATGATGAATCGCCATCGTGGCGATTTTCGCGAGTCGATCCGTGAATGTCTCGATGTCCGAAGCATGGGCCAGATAATTCGCCCACAGCTCCATTGCCCGATCGATGTCGCCACTGACAAGCAAATAGATTCCTGCCTGCCGGAGTGTCTCCGGGTCGTCCGGATAATCCTCCAGATTGGCGTCCAACGTCTCGACGGCATGATCCAGGTTGCCTTCGGCTTTGGCATGGGCGGCGATATGCAGGCGCAACGCGGTGATGTTTTCCCGCGTTGCCAGCTCATATTCGTCCTTCAATTTCTGTAGTTCCAATTTAGCCCAAAGTCGATCATCGTAGCGCCACGGGCTGATCTCCGCGGTCGCTCCCTCCAGCAACGCTTCTCGGTAGACCTGGTCGCTCACCGAGCCCTGATCGTGCTCCCGCGCTCGATGATATGCCCGCATTGCTTTTATCGGCGCGTCGCCCCGCAAATGATAGAGTTGACCCAGCACGGCTTCGGCGGCCGCCGGAAACTCACCACTTTCCCGGTCGCGGCGGGCGAAGAAATGAGCCTCTTCGTAGGCCTCCTGTGCCACCAAGACCTCCGCCATCAACAGGTTCGCCCCTCCGCTATCGGCATCGTGCTGCAATTCGGCAGAAGCGATCTCCTCTGCTCGGACGAGATCTCCTTCCACGAGCGCTGCGCGGCCGCGTTCCAGTCCACTGGCGCAACCCACAATGCCCCAGGCAACAACCAATACGACGACGGTTCGAATGGACATAGGCCGACCGACACAATGAGTTTTTGGATTACGATAACCCTATTGTCGAGAGATAGATCCCGGCGTCAAGCCCATTTGCCAGTCCCTAATTCAATCGGTGCTAACAGCAGTGGCCGGCATGGTTGCCGGTTTCGCGCCGAAATCCGAATGGCCTGACTGCCTCCCTGATGCGTCACCTGACGCTGCCCATTCGGGCTCGTATGGGTGATCGCGTTTGTCGCGAAGATATGGGTAACCAGGCGCGACCAGGGCATCGCCGGCCGTTACCAGTTGCGGCGGTGTTCGTCGATGAGGGACGGGGGGATTGTCAGGTGCGTTGCATGGTCGTCAGCAGCAGCTCTTCGGTGGGACAGTAAAATGCGTACGCCATGAAGTCCGCCAGATCGCCGATGGCGAAGGTGTTGATCTGGCCGAGGAAAGTAAGGTTCGTATTCCCGGTGGGGGTTTTGAGAAGCGGCGCACTCTGGAGCCAGAGAGGCGGGCCGCCGAGCCGGTTGTACGGGTCGAGAAGTCCCATTTCCTCTCCCGCATCGCTGTGTCCGGCGTCGCGTCTTTTCGAATTGATCGCCTCCACCGCATCGCGCATTTGATCGCCGAGAGTGCTTTTTTGCAGGGTCGGTGGGTTTACGGGGCGTTACAGGGATTCGCGCATAGCTCGGGGGAGGTCATCGACAACAGGTGCAGGGGGGACCTGCTGCCAATTATCGATGATCAACGAGATGCTTCGAATCGAGGGAGGATGAAATGAGACAGGGACAACGAAAGGTGGAGCGACCCGAGGGGGAGACGCCGAATATCGAGACGGAGGTGCGGATGATTCTGTCGGCCGTCGCGCGGATGGAGGGACAGTGGGGTGCCCACAAGATCGCCGCCGTGTTGTGTGGCGCCGAACAGCAGTGGTTGGTCGAGGAGGGCCTTGATGAGCTGTCGGTATACGGGTTGCTGTCACATCTGTCGCAACTGAAGGTGATCGCCATGCTCGGCGCGTTGGAGGAGCAGGGGCTGGTCCGGCGTGGGCCGTACAAGACCCTGGAGCTGACGCTGTCGGGTGGGGCGGTGATGACGAGCAAGCGCAGTTTGTCGGCGGAGGCGATGGAGTTACTTCAGAAGGCACGGAGTGTTCGCGGGATTCGACGGCCCGGCGAGAGATACGGGGACGATTCGCCGACGATCGCAAAGACGGTGAAGTTGCTCGAGAGAGGCCTGAGCCCGGCGGCCATCGCCAGAAGGCGCGACATGGAGCCGTCGACCATCGCCGATCATCTGCTGGTGCTCGCCGACCGGGGGGAGTACTTCGAGCTGAGCGACCATCTCGATGAGGCGTTGCTCGACGAGTTGCGAGACAAGGCGCCGGGCTGGCGGCCCGGCGATGCGTTGACGCCGATCCGCGAGGCGCTCGACGAGGAGGAGTGCGACTGGGCAAGACTCAAACTGCATCTGATCGAGGTGTCGCGGCAGTGAGTCGGTCGGTATCGGCGGCGACCGAACCTGCCGCAATCACTGGTGAGCCGGGGCTGGCAAAGGTAGTTGTGGCGCCTCTGACTTGTCACTTTATTGGTGGCGAAGATATGCTTGAATCCATCGCCGAATTCGATTTCAGGAGTGCTCGCGCCATGCCACGACACCAGAAGGGGACAAACCGCCATCGCTTTATCTATCTCATACGCCACGGCGACTATGAGCACAGCGCGGAGCATTTCGGCGGTCTCCTCAACGCCCGCGGAGAAGAACAGGCCCGCCTACTGGCAGAGCCAATGAAGCGAGTTCCGGTCGACGCCATCTACAGCAGCACAATGCACCGCGCCTGGCAGACGGCCATGATTCTGCGCGACGAAGCATTTCCCGACCTGGAGGTTCAACGGACTCCCTGGCTCAAGGAGCGAATGTTTCCCGGCGTGTACACCGGCGACGACCGCGACGTAGAAAAAGAGGCAGAGGCCGAAGAGGTCTTGGAGAAGGTCTGGGAGCGCTTCTTTCGTCCCTCGCGCTCCGAGCGTCACGACGTATTGGTATGCCACGGAAATATCATCCGCGCCCTGGTCACCAGGGTCATGGACGCGCCCCTTGAGTGCTGGTTCCGGGCGGTCATGACCAACTGCGGTATTACACAGGTCATGTGTGCCGGTGATGGACGCTACCGGCTCTTGTCCTTCAACGAGCGAGGCCACATTCCCTACAGGCTTCGCATCTTCGGTTGCGGTGAGAAATGACATGGTATCCGTGCGGTCCCATTTCACATTCGTACGTCATTGGTGGAGCGCGAGAGAGACATAGGGAAATCTCGGGGTGTCGCCGTCGAAGAGCAAGGTGTCCAATAGCGCCTGAATTTCTCCGGTAGGCCGGGTCGCTGTGGCAGAAAAGGTGAGCCGACCATCCGGGTGCTCATCGAGCCAGACGTCGACCGAATCGGCGAGTTCATCGGTGGCCAATTCGGTCCGGTCATCAGCGGTCTCGGAGGTCAGGGTGATGCTGTCGGCGTCGACCGTGGCGAGGAGATTCGCTGAAGCGCGGTGGGGGCCGGCAACCTCCTGCAGGGCACCGACCTGCCAGAGGGCGATGGAGACCGGTTGATAGGTCTCCGGAGTAGCCGCATTGGCGGGGCGGCAAAGGTGGATCGCCGGACGAGTGCCCAGAAGGTGATTTTGCGCGTGTCCTTCCGCATAGAGTGGACCCCCTTCGTCCCGCCGTTGCAAACAGGCCAGTTCAAGCTCGGTGATGTCGTTGGGGCGCCGGACGGCGAGCCCGACTTGAAAGCCGGCCTGCATGGTGGTGTGAATGACGATCAGAGTGGACCGCCAGGGGAGTGCGGGATCCAGAAAGAGCACCGCTGTGGGCTCGAAGGGCATGTCGAGCAGTTCGGCCTCGGCGCGCCGTTGGCGACGGGTGTCCTCGAGTTGATCCAGTAGAGGGCGGAGGACGAGAGCCTGGAGATGGGCTTCGGAGAAGGTCCCGTCAGAAATGGAGACCACCCACCTATCGTCGACGAACAGTTCCTCGTCGGTGGCGCGGATGTTCGTGGCGTCCGAGGAAAGCTCAAGGTCGTTGATATAGATGCCGCGTGGCGATGGGCCTCGGCTGTGAACGATGGCGACGTCGCAGGCATCACAGTGAGCGAAGCGGCGGGAGTCGCGGATGATCGCCGTGGAACTGATATCACGGTCCAGAGCTCGGAAGCTCTCGCCGCGGAGTGCGTCGGGAAGCTCAAGGGCGAAGGTTTTTTCGTCTTCATGGAGCTCTTCGGCCGGCTCCTGTTCCCCGTGCCTGTCGCAGGCCGTCACAAGTGCCATGATGAGGATGGCGGTGAGGATCTGCGTCGGCGTTGAATTCCATTGCCACGTACTGGCGGTCGTTATTCGCATTGGTGATATGGAAGTTCCGAGTGTTCGTAGAGTCAGGCCAGGGGGGCCAGATATCGGCGAATTGACTGCAGTCGACGTGCTGATTGTAGATGCACTGCTCGTAGCGAGTCCATCCCGCCGGTGGGGCTCGATCGACACAGTGGTCTTCCACCACCAGAGATCGGATCTGCGTGGACGATTGTCCGCCGGGGCCGGAGCAATTAAGCGTCAATTGGAACTGCTCTGGGGCCCAGGTGATCGCCGTGGAAAGCCCGGTTGTTCCCGACGGAGGCTTCGCTCCTTCCCATCCTGGAAAATCACCTCCCGCTTCACACCCGTCGGCGTCGCTCGACGCCCACGCGATCTGCACGGTATCACCGCGCAAAATCGTGGTCTCCGTCGTTTGGCCATTCACGGTGAATTCATCGATCCTCGGTTCGGGATCGCTAATGGTGTCCGGCTCTCCATCAGAACTGCGTCCGACTGCGATGTGAATCGGTCATATACTTCTACAAACGGGGACTGACTTATGTCTGGACCAAGCACCTGACGAAGGTGTGGGTTCGTGAAACCGACTTCGACGGTGAGGAGGAGTGCAACTGGGCAAGGCTCAAACTACATCTGGTCGAGGTGTCGCGGCTGTGAATTGGTCGGTGTCGGCGGCGACCCAGCAGCCGTGGAAGGTGGTGGGGAGCTGATGATCAAACCATACCTTTGCCACGGGTCCGTCCTCCATGCGCTCTGTGTCCAAGATGGCCAGATAGGAGCGAGATTGCCTGGTGTCAGCCACCAGTGATAGCAGCCATCCGCGAAGAGGCGCATCCGGTCGGGGGACGAAGATGGGCTCCGAGGGTTCATGTCCATCCGGGCATGGCCAACTGCGATCGCTTCCTGTGGACAGGGTATAGGCTCCCAGTTCGAAGTGATCGTCGCGCTGCAGGTGGAAAAAGGAGCGGTCATAGGTCTGTCCCTGAAGTAGGTCGGGGACGATCGGGAACTCGCAGGGCACGTCCCACAGCCGCTGCCGTTCGACCCGCTCTCCCGACAGGACCAGTCGTTCCAGATGGGGTTTTGGCGCCTCACCTCGGTCGATGGTCAAAAAGTCCATTTCCAGACGTGGATAAGCGCAGATATCGACCACCGTCGCCACGTCGGTCTCAAAGGCGTTGACCGTATGCCACAACCAGAAGGGGGCGAGATCGAAGCGCTCGATGCGATGAGGGTCGTCGAGGGGAATGCGCACAACCTGGCAGCCCATCCGGGGGGCCCAGCGAAAGAGCTTGGACATCCCGCCAATGCGGGTAAGAGCGCGCCAGATGACCAGCCGAGCCGGGGCGAAGACGAAGACGAGGTGTTTGTCTGTGGCCGCGAAGTCATGGACCATCGTCGCCCAGGGGGCCTCGAAGGAGCTCAGGTGACGGGCCGCTCCCTGGAGAGGGAGGGCGTAGAGATCGACCTCCATCTTGCGCCCGTAGCGAAGTCCGAAGTTAAAATAGGTGTCCAGCGAGCTCACGTAGTGGGGATGGGCGGAGAACGCTCCCTTGATCACTCCACCCAGATCGACGTGGTCCAGAGTGTCCAGAGTATCGGGATCCATCTCCTGGGGTTTTCCTCCTTCCATCAAGGCGAAGAGGCGGTCCTGCCAATAAAAGGTGGCTGTATTGCCGGTGGTCTTCGCCTCCCCCTCGCCGATTGAGCGCAGGTGGTCCAAAAGGCCGGCCGACGAATTGTAGAGATAACGTCCGGCGGCCTCCTCTTCCCGGTACCCCTTTGACTCCACCACACGGGCCGCTCCCCGGGGTCCATCGGAATCAAATTGCACCGCGGAGACGACGCCGTCGGCCTCGAAGGGATGATGAACTTTTTTGCCGAAGCGTTCGAATACCCCCGGCCCGCTGCGAAAGAGGGTCCCTTTGATGAACTCCGGAATCTCCCCCTCCACTTCCAACTCCTCAAACCCGTGTGTCCGCGTGATATTTTGCACAGCCTACTCCTTAAAAACGACAGCGAAGTCAGTCCGAGGATACTCCAATGTGGAGATGCCGCGAAAATGTTCCTTCACATCGGCTCTATGGAGGCGGAGGACTACGCTGAAGTGTTTACTGCGTATATCCGCGGGAACAGGAAGGATTCATCCCTTATACGCTCTGAAACCCAAGTGAGATGCGGCACCGGTGAGATCAAACGTCGAGACGTAGGCTGCAGTCAATTTTCCGAGCGTTTAAGAGAGATTCGACTCTCGCAGGCGTCGCCCGGCGCACCCCGCGGCTCGTCGCCGTGAGTCTCGTCGTGGCGCCCTTCGCTTGTCGGTTTTATGGGTGGCGAAGAGATGTTTGAGTGCATCGCCAGAGTCGATTTCGGGAGTGCTCGCGCCATACCACGACACCAGAAGGGGACAAATCGCCATGCTCGTAGTCGAGCGGTGACGAATCATCGAGTCGAGGACGCAGCGCTCCGCCACGGTCACCTTCGTTACGAGGTGCTCACGGACGAGGACCTGGTGATCCAGCCATCAAAGCCCACGAGTGGGCCGTTTGTGGGGTTTGGCGCCGGCGGATTGGTGCAAGTGGTTCGAATCGCTGGTCCGGGGAGGGCCCAGGGGATCGAATTCGTCCGAATTAACCGAATATGTGAGCAACTGGCCTGGTGATGTCCATCATCTACCGGCAGAAGGGCTTATTGGCATTCATCGAATCCGGCGCCGTAGACCCCGGGATCGACGGCGATACCCAGCACGTCGTCGGTGTGTCCCGTAAAGCTCCAGAGCTCATTTCCCTGGGGGTCGATTTTCCGGGCCGTAAAGTCTTTGGAGGCGGTGTAGAGATTGCCTTCGTTATCGACAGCGAGATCCCAGATGCGCGCCGAATGTCCGCCAAAGCTCCATATTTGG
Source organism: Myxococcales bacterium (assembly GCA_007119595.1). Classification (GTDB taxonomy): domain Bacteria; phylum Myxococcota_A; class Bradymonadia; order Bradymonadales; family Bradymonadaceae; genus SLJM01. The sequence goes on along the minus strand of SKPJ01000468.1, from coordinate 2,514 downwards.
TTGCCCTGGGAGCTGAGTTTGCGCGCGGTGTGGTCGTTGGCGCTGGTATAAACGTGGCCGGAAGGATCGACGGCGACGGCGTCCACCCATTCGTTATGTCCCGTAAAGCTCCAGAGCAATGAACCGGAGGGGTCGAGCTTATGCGCAGTGTGATCATAGGACGCGGTGTAGATATTGCCCGCCGAGTCAACGGCGACGCGGACCACCCATTCACTGTGTCCGATATAAGCCCAGAGGGCATTGCCCTGGGGGTCTAGTTTGCGGACGGTGTGATCCCCGGAGGCGGTGTAGACGTTGTGGTTGGTATCGACCGCGAGGTGGAGTACGGGGCCGGTGTGTTCGACGAAGGTCCATACGATATTGCCCTGGGGATCGAGCTTAAAGATAATCCCGTCTGCCGAGGAGACGTAGACGTTGCCGTCGGAATCGACGGCCACACTCTCCAGCCAGTCGGGGTGCCCGTCAAAACTCCACAGTTGGTTGCCCTGGGGATCGAGTTTGCGTGCCGTATGGTCACGGGAGGCGGTGTAGACATTGCCCGCCGGATCGACGGCGACGCCCCATACGTGATCGGAGTGTCCGTTAAAGCTCCATAGTTGATTGCCCTGGGAGTCGAGCTTTCGCACCGTATGATCGCGCGATGAGGTGTAGACGTGGGTTGAGCAAGCGCATTGGCCATCGGTACCGCAGTGTTGGTTGGTGCCGCAGTCGGCATCGACAAGGCATTCCACACATTGGGCGATGGCGTCGTTGCAGATCGGCTGTGAGCCATCGCATCCATCGCATTGAACTGGCTGCCCGCAGGCATCGGTAGTGCTCCCACAGTCAACCCCATCGTCAGCGCAGACCTCGGCGCCGCTTCGGATGTCGTCACACAGGCATTGATTGGCGTCGCATTCGTGGTGAAGGGGATCCCCACAATCGGCATCATCGCTGCACTCCACGCAGCTTCCATCGTGGCAGATCGGCACATCGTCGTCGCAGAAATTACCGCATGTGCCGCAGTGATCGGGATGGTTTTTGGTGTCGATACAGCTTCCGTCACAATTGCTCAATTCCGCAGCGCAATCGGTGTCGCAAACTCCCGCGTTGCAGACCTGACTGGCATCGCATTGGTGGTCGCATATACCGCAGTGATCGCGGTCCTGTTGAAGCTGGACACATTGCTCGCCGCAGCGTGTCTCCCCTGGAGCGCATGTGGCCACGTCGGATTCTGAATTGGAGTCCGTGTCGGGGACGGTGACGGCGTTGACTCCGGCATCGGTGGCGCCATTGGCATTCGCATTGGCATTGGATGGGCCGTTGATGGCATTGGATGGTCCGTTGATGGCATTGGATGGTCCGTTGTTCGCTGGACCGGAATCGGGCACCGGGTTCGGGGCCTGGTTTCCACTTCCAGTGTTCACACAGACACCGCCACGGGACTGAAAGACACCACCAGCGCTGACGCATCGTTGATTGGCGGCACAATCCGTGTCACTTCGGCAGTCGGCATCATTGCCAGCGCAGGAAGCGCATAGGGTCAAGACTGCTATCAGTAGTGCGACGAGAGCAGTGGACGTCTGAGATTGATTGGCGAGGAGGGTGCGCATGTCGAGAACGATCGCAGAGTGACCCGGTGAGTTGGGAGTCAATACGGTAGGACAGTTGGTGAATAGGGACAATCATCAACTCGCTGTGAGCTTCTCAATCCATCACAGGCGATGGCGACAGGAGGGTTTCTCAGCCCGAATCACAGGTACCGAACGCCGTTATCGTCGACGGTTACTTAAGTCGATGCCATTGTCCGAAACAGCCGGAATAGCACCAGCGCCATCACCAGTGACGGAATGCACATTTCACCCCGATTCCGGTCTAAACGGCGGTGGCTCTCGTGCCGGCGGCGTGTAGCTTTATTTTTTACACGATTGTTGCGCCATCACAGTCGCTCTCACAAAGGGGGGGGAATGATGAAACCGATGATGATCATCTCAGTCGTTGTGCTACTGGCCATTGGTTGCGACCTCCATCGCGCCGGGCCGGGCGTCGTCGAAGTAGAGGAGGCCGATACGGAACATCTGTATGCGGTGTTGATGTATGCTCAACACTGTCCCTCTTGCAGCATGCTCGATCCCACGGTGAACGCGGTGCGCGGGGATTTCGAAGACGAGATCACCTTTCTTCGCTTCGATATGTCCGATGAGTCGACAAGGGAAGCGGCTCGGCAGTCGGCCGCCGAGCACGGACTGAAAGACCTGTATCGGGAACACGAAAATAGGACGGGCTATCTCGTCGTGGTCGGTGAGGGCGGCGAAGAGGAGCTTCTGAGGTTGAGTGGTCGACACGAAGAGAAAGAGCTGCGCGCAGAATTCAACCGTGTGCTGGATTCACTTTGAGAATAGGGCAGCGCAGATCACTATAACGCCGTGAGCAGAAGTTGATGGAGATAGACTGCAAAGTCGAGTGTGCGTCGGACAAGGCGCGGCGACGAGGCGATGCGATGTAGCATCGTCGAGCGAGCCGCAACGCCGCTTC
>SKPJ01000461.1 GCA_007119595.1 Myxococcales bacterium | reverse complement strand
CCGTGGATCTGGGGCATGCAGCGCAGGCAATAGGAGTCCTGGATATACTCCACCTTGCCCTTGATGCTGCCCGGTTTGGCCCCGGCGAGTTCGCTTTCGGCGAGCATGGCTCGCAGGTTTTCCGCGCTCTGTACCTGTCCTTTGCGGCTTCGCAGCTCGTGGATGCGGGGATCGAGTGCTTCGAGGCGGCCGGCGACGGCGTCGATGCTCATGGCGCCCACGGCGTCGACCGTATCCAGAAGATGTCCGAATTTGATGGCCGTGACCATGCCCAGCGCCGTCATGGCCTGGGTTCCATTGAGTAGCGCCAATCCCTCTTTATAGGTCAGCCTCACCGGCTCCAAGCCGGCCTTTTTCATGCCGTCGACCGAGGGCATGCGCTCGCCGTCGACCACGACTTCGCCCTCGCCGATGACGGGAAGGCACATATGGGCCAGCGGACACAGATCTCCGCTGGCTCCGACGCTGCCCATCTCGGGGACCACGGGGTGGACGCCCCGATTGAGCATCCCGATCAAAATTTTCAATGTGGAGGTGCGAATCCCGGAATTGCCCTGGGCCAGTGCATTGATCCGAAATAGCAACATCGCTCGAACAACCTCGGCAGCCAGGGGGGTGCCGACGCCGCAGGCGTGACTGACGAGGAGGCGCTCCTGAAGCGTTTTGGCGTCTTCGGGCCGGATCACATGGTTTCGGTTGGCCCCGAAACCGGTGGTCACTCCGTAGACTGCTTCTCCGCTCTTGGCCATCTGGCGCACGAAGGCTGCAGAGGCGTCAATGGCCTCAATCGCCTGTGGGTCGAGACAGATCGGTCGATGATCGAAGACCACTTCTTCGATCACAGAGAGGGTCAGGGGAAGGCGACCAACGGCAAATGCTTCAGACATATATACGACTCCGAATCGACGGCACGGGTCCGGATAATGGTTACCTCACACACCGAGTTTTAGTGCGGCGAGCATACAGCATAACCAACCAACCAAAAGGGCCACACCACCGATGGGCGTGATGGCGCCCAATCCGCGGGCGCCAGTGAAGACGATGAGGTATAAAGAGCCCGAGAAGACGAGGATTCCGGAGGTAAAACTCCAGCCGGCGACCAGTGCCACTGTGCTCTGAGTTTGGTGGTATAGCCAGGCGGCGGCGAACAGGGCCAGAGCGTGGTACATCTGGTATTGCACTCCGGTTTCCCAGATCTCGATCATGCGCGGCTCTACCTTGTCGGCCAATGCATGAGCGCCGAAGGCGCCAAAAGCGACGCCGAGTAGTGCGAAGATACTCCCCAGAAGGGCGAAGATTTTCATGGAGACTCCTTCGGATTGGATGGATCGGCATCGGGTGGATCGGCATCAGATGGAACTGCGAGATGTGAATCATCGACGAGATCGGTCCACCGCTGAAGCACCTGAAGTCTGTGCTCGAAGTCCGGCGGTTGTGCCTTCTGGCGCGTATTGCCCATATCTTCGGCGATCCGATCCTCGAGACTCTCGAGGTAAATCAGTTGTTGGCGGGCGTGTCGCTGGCGGTCGGATTGGGGATGCAAGAGAATCATTTCCCGGGCCTCGACGACCGTCGTTTCTGCGAGATAGGTGGCGCGCACCTCGGCGCGGGCCGCCGGAACGTGATCGTCGACCCCGTCGTCGCAGCCGACGATAGTGGTCGTCGCGGCGAGCCAGAAGACCAATAGGATCCGTAGGGTAGCCAGCTTATTCGCCGGCTGCCGCCTCATCGGCGTAGACCTGTTCCAACTCTTGCCACAGGTAGGCGCTGGTGCGAATACCGGCATAAAAATTTTCCACGTTGAACTTTTCATTGGGGCTGTGGAGGCGATCGTTTTCCAGGCCAAAACCCATCAGGACGGTCGGTATTTCGAGTGTCTTCGAGAAGGTGGTGACGATGGGAATGCTACCACCGCCGCGGGTGAATACGCACTCCTCGTTCCACACCCTGGAAAGAGCACGGGTGGCGGCGCGCACCGCCGGAGCATCGCGGTCGGTGATCACCGGATATCCACCGTGAAAAACCGATGTCGAGACCTTCACGGAATCATCGGCGAGTTCGCGGACCCAGGATTGAGCGAGTTCAGCGATTTCATCGGGGTCCTGGTCGGGGACCAATCGGCACGAAAATTTGGCATGTGCTTTCGATGGAAGCACCGTCTTGGCACCTTGTTTGGTATAACCACCCCAGATGCCGTTGCAATCGAGGGTGGGGCGCGCCCAGATGCGTTCCAGGGTCGTATAACCCTTTTCTCCTTTGAGTTGTGCAGCCCCCGTTTCATTTCGAAAAGCCGCATCGTCGAAGGGGAGCTCGGCGAAGGCCCGGCACTCTGATTCATCCATCGGACGGACCGCATCGTAAAACCCGGGGATGGTCACCCGCCCATCCTCGTCGTGCATTTGGGCGATGATGCGTGCCAACTCGTTGATGGGATTGGGAACGGCGCCTCCAAAGAGCCCGGAGTGGAGATCGTGATCCGGTCCCTCGACGGTCATCTGCAGATAGGCCAATCCGCGCAATCCATAGGTGATGGAGGGGATGCCAGGAGCGAACATCGAGGAGTCAGAGATGATCAGAGCGTCCGATTGCAGGCGTTGTTGATGGGTCTCGACCCAGGGCGCGAGGTTCGGGCTTCCCACTTCTTCCTCGCCCTCGATGATGAACTTGATATTGACCGGAAGTCCGCCGGTGGTGGCGATCCAGGCTTCGATGGCTTTGAGGTGTGCGAAGAGCTGTCCTTTGTCGTCCGTGGCGCCGCGGGCGAAGATCTTGCCATCGCGCACCTCGGGTTCAAAAGGGGGCGAATCCCATTTGTCGATCGGGTCCGGAGGTTGGACGTCGTAGTGCCCGTAAATGAGGAGGGTCGGAGCATCGTCGGGCGCCGAAAGATGTTCGGCGTATACGATGGGATGACCCTCTGTGGAGTGGACCTCCACGGTATCGACGCCGATCTGGCGCAGATGTTCTGAGACCCACTGAGCACAGCGCTCGACGTTGTCGGCGTAGTCGGGGTCGGTGGAGATACTGGGAATGCTGAGCAATTCGAAGAGCTGGTCGAGAAACTCCTCGGAGTGCGTTTCGATATAGTGTTGGACATTATTTTGAGTCACGTGAAATTTCCTAAAGCGGTGTGGTCGGTGAGTCGTGAAAGTCATCGGGATCGCCGGGAGCGGCCGGGGGGAGCTGCCGCAGATGTTCGTCGGAGAGCCCTGCGGCGTCGAAGACAGCGTCAGCAACGTAGATCGGGATATCGTCTTTGACGGCCAGAGCGATGGCGTCGGAGGGACGGGCGTCGATCTCCAATACATCGGTGGGGGTCACCAAAAAGACGGTGGCGATAAAGGTTCCACCGCGGATGTCGTCGACCTGAATTTTGCCGATCTCCACGTCGAGTTGACCCATGATATCGGCGACCAGATCGTGGGTCAGAGGCCGCTCGAAATCCTCTCCGTCGAGGCCGAGTTGGATGGCCATCGCCTGGGAGGAATTAATAAAGATCGGCAACACCGATTCCTTTGTCGGCGATCCGAGCATGACCGCCGAGCCGCCGGGAGCGGAGAAGACGCCGAGGACGCCGGCCGATGAGAAGTCCTCGGGGGCTTCGCTGAAGTCGGGGGAGGGGCGCGTTTGTTGGGTGGCGTCTCGCTCCGAGACTTCGTCGGGGGCCGAAGAGCAACCCGCGCTCAGTGCGAAGAGTCCGATCAAAAAGGCCGCGATCACCGGGGGAGTCGCGTTCGCCATACGTGAGGTCATGAAAGCCGCCATAAGTAGGAAAGTACGAGCCGCCTCGGCTCGATCAGGGCGTCGCAGGGACAACACGAGCCTGGATGGTTGCATTTCGCAGTGGCGACTTCAATTGAAGATAGCAGCGTATGGGAAACTCGGGCTAGCACCCTGTTGCTAGCGAAATAAATCGAGTTGTTTGGGAGCTGCGGCGAGTTCGGCGTCCAGATTCACCCCAATGCCGAGTAGTCGCACCGGCCGGTCGTGGCGAGCGATGGCCTGACGCATGAGCTTTTCGTAGGTTTCCCGTCTCAACTCGCGGTATTCGGTGCGCTCCAGAGTGGTCTGTCGAAAGTCGTTGAATTTGACTTTTACGAAGAGGCCACCGATGGGCGGCGGGTCGTCGCGTCGCTGAAAACGGGTCACCAGGCTTTCCAGTAATTCGGGAATGCGCGCCACGCAGGCATCGGCGTCGGGGAGATCTTCGGGATAGGTATTTTCGACGCTCAAGCTCTTGGGGATTCGCTCCACTCGCAGGGGGCGCTCGTCGATTCCCCGACTCAATTTGTAGAGCCTCTGGCCGCGCTTGCCGAATCGTCGAAGCATCTGACGTTTTGGTACGCGTCGAAGATCGCCGCAGGTTCGAAAGCCCAGCCGATGCAGCCGCCGGGTGGTCACTTTGCCAACACCGGGGATGGCCTCTACGGGCAGCGCTTCGACAAAGTCGAGGACCGATCCGGGAGTGATGACTGTGAGCCCGTCGGGCTTGTCCATATCACTGGCCACTTTGGCCAAGAATTTATTGGGTGCCACCCCTGCCGAGGCCGTCAAGTCCGTTGCTTCAGCGATGCGGCGGCGAAGTTCGTTGGCGATCAATGTAGCGCTGCCGTGGTGAATCGAGCAGTTCGTAACGTCGAGATAGGCCTCGTCCAACGACAATGGCTCCACGACGTCCGTAAATTCGGTGAAGATGGAGCGAATGATCGCACTTTCCCGGCGGTAGGTCTTCATTCGCGTGGGGATGATGATCAAATCCGGACACAGGCGAACGGCCCGTGCTGAGGCCATCGCCGAATGGACACCAAAGCGACGAGCACGATAATTGGCGGTGGCAATGACACCGCGCCGATCCGGCCGTCCTCCCACGGCGATGGGAACCCCGCGAAGCGAGGGATCATCCCGCATTTCGATGGCCGCATAAAAGCAATCCATATCGATATGAATTATCTTGCGCATAGCGGCACAGATGATGCCCCAGCGCACACGACAGCACAATGCAGGATAGACGCGAAATACGGCGTTCGTTTTACAATATCGTTCAACCCCTAAATTTCACGTCGGTGCAAAGATCATGGCGTAGGCGAGCCATGGTGATCACGCCCTTGCAAGGGCGATCCATTGCACCGGTTCGCCGTATCGGTTAGTCGTTAATATCTTGTACAGCATCTCGCAATTCTCCGTGGGATAGGCCACAGCATCAAAGAGGTTGTAATCTCATGATCAATCCATCGGACTTTCTTCCACGCCGCGGTACAGAATCGATTGCGAATCTGTTCCACGTGGTTCGGCGTCGGATCTGGTCGGTTCCGGGTCGAGCACATATCGAGATTCCCGATCTGGAAGGCGAAGAGTATCGAGATTTCACGCAGACACTGTCCGATGAATTGGAGGCCATCGACGGCGTGGTGTGGGCGGCCGCCAACGGGGCATTGCACCGGATGGTGGTGACCTGGGAGGTGGAGCGCACCGATCTGGAGGCGATTTTGGAGGTCGCCGATTCCGTCGAAGAGCGCTTCAATCTTCAGGATGGTCCCTATAGCGACGAGGTGGCCGATCACCCCGGGGACGATGAACCCATTGTGCGCGGATTGGCACGTATGGCCTCCGATCTGGTCGGTACGGCGCTGGGTGTGACCATGAAGGTGACGCGGCAAAAGCCGGGGCGCCGCCGTTTCGATATGGCGGCCTTGATGGCCATCGTCGATAATGTCCCCCACATTCGGCAGTCTCTGGAACGGCGGATGGGCAAGGCGTCGGCCGATATGTCGATCGGTCTGGGAAATCCCGTCATTCAGGGGCTCGGCTCCGGCCCCGGCGGTCCGATCTTGGATTTTGCCTTTCAACTGGGGCGTTTTATGGAAGCCGTCGAACGGCGGCGTAGTTGGACCGCCTTTGAGCCGGAGCTTTGTAATCACCCAGAGCGAGTCGCTGCCCCGCAACCATCGAGAAAGCCCCGGCCCATCGAATTGCCGGATGGCCCGATCGAGGAGTACGCGGAAAATGTGTGGAATATGTCGCTCGGCGGATTTTTCGTGGGGCTGGCGGATACCCAGGATCTAAAGCGGGCTGTCACGCCATTGCTCGATGCCCTTCCGAAGCCGGCGCGCTATGGCCGCGATGCCTTTTCTGCCCGGTTGACCAAGGAATTGGGAAAGCAGGGGCTATTGGTGCTCGACCCCGAGGCCTTGCGCCGAATCGATCGCGTGGACTGTGTTATCGTCGACGAAGATCTGTTGGTCACCGATCGGTGGGATCTGGACCGCGTGGCCTTCGCCGAAGATAGCGATGCCATCGAGTTGTACGAGCGCGCCGAGGAATTGCTGGACCCGGTCCATCCGGAGTCGCACCAGAGCAATGGCATATGGGAGCTTCGACCGGCCTCTCAGATCGAGGTCGACGAGACGTGGATTGCGGAGCTCAAAGAAGCAGGGGCCCGCGGAGACTTTCTGGCCCTTCGCCGGGATGAAAAGGTATGCGCCTTATTCTCGCTGCGTTCGGTCACCGATCCCACCTCCGAGTTGTTTATCGAGGCGGTGCGCGACGCCGAATTGGAGTTGATCATCGTCACCGACGAAGAGGAGTCGGTGGAGCATTTTCGCCCGGATCGAACGGTCGCAACCGAGGGCGTGGATCGATTTATCCGCCACATCCAACGGGATTACCAGGTGGTGGCCTATTTCGGGGAGGGCCCTTGCCCGGCGTTGGATGCCGCCGATTGCGGTGTCGGCTTTCGAAGAAACGACGTGGTGCCCTGGAATGCAGACATCGTGGCCGCCGACGAGTTGCAGCAGGCGATCTTTTTCGTCGACGCCATCGCGGAGGCCCGAAATGTCTCCAAGACATGCGCCATTCTCGCCGGGGCGGGCGCTGGAATCGGTGCACTATCGGCCATTCGCGGTCTGGAGAAAACCCGTCCCGGACGGGTTATGGTGGCCGTCAATTTTGCTTCCCTCGTCGCCCTGGGATATGGGGCGTTTCGAGCCGGTCGAGTCGTCGATACCCAACATATGCCATCGAAGCGAAAACGCCCGTGGTACCGGTTGCGCATCGGTGATGTCCTCGAGCGCCTCGAGACATCTCGAGAGGGGCTGAGCGAAGAAGCCGCCAAAGAGCGAGAGCAGATTAGAGAAGAGCCGCCGTCCAGAGCGCATCGCATTGCACGCTCCATCGGTCGGGAGTTGTCCAATCCACTGACCCCGGTTCTCGCCGGTGGTGCCGCCGTCTCGGCGATGGTGGGATCCGTAGCCGACGCCGCCATCGTGGGTACGGTCATCGCCTTTAATGGCCTGGTCGGAGGCATCGAGCGTTTCAAGGCCGAAGAGGTCATCGACGAGATGGCGCGTCGGGAGGCCATCGAGGTAACGACGCGGCGCGACGGTCGGTGGAAGGAGATCGCCGAGGATTGCCTGGTCACCGGTGATATCGTGCGGCTGGAAGCCGGCGACGTGGTGCCCGCCGATTGTCGCATCATCGAGGCCCGGCACTTGGAGGTCGATGAATCGAGTCTGACCGGGGAGTCGCTTCCCATCGCCAAAGATCCGGACCCCAACTTCTCCCATCTGCCCGCGGAGCGAAGCTCCATGCTCTATGATGGCACGGCGGTCGTCGCCGGCGAGGTCACAGCCGTGGTGGTGGCCATCGGCCCCGATACGGAGGCCCAGCGCTCGCGGTGGATCGGCGGAAAACGAGATCGATCCGATGAGGGCGTCGAGGGCCGGCTGCAAAAATTTTCGGACCTCACGATCCCCTTTGCCGGATTCAGCGGTGGAGTGTTGATGAGCCTCGGTGTCTTTCGGCGCCACGAGTTAAAAGAATTGGTCGGTCCGGCGGTCAACCTCGCTGTCGGTGCCGTGCCGGAGGGCCTTCCGCTATTGGCTACGGCGGCCCAACTGGCGGCCTCCCGGCGGCTGTCGGAGCGCAATATCATCGTCCACAATCCACGGGCCATGGAGGCCATCGGCCGCGCCGACACCCTGTGCATCGACAAGACCGGTACCCTCACCAGCGGGACCCTCCAGGTGCATAGTCTGTGCAATGGCGGCGCCGATATCAGGATCGACGATGCCCAATGGCAATCGAGTCACGAAGAGTTGTTCCGGGTCGCCCTTCGGGCCACCCCGACCAATGGCGAGGAAAAGTTGCCCCACGCCACGGACCAGGCCGTCGTCGACGGGGCCGGCGTGGTGGGGCTCGATGTCGGGGATTGGACGCCGGTGGCGACGATTCCCTTTAAGACGACGTTGTCGTTTTCCGCCGCCCTCGGTCGGGTCGATGACGAACTTTATCTCGCCGTGAAGGGAAGTCCCGAAAAGGTCTTGGAGTGCTGCTCCAGACGAATGGCCGATGGAGGGGCTGTCGAGCTCGACGGCGAAGACCGCCGTGAGCTCTTGGAGCGTGCGCACCGGCTCGCCGGACGGGGACTTCGCATCCTGGCGGTCGCCCGGCGCGACGTCTCGGGCGATGGTGAGTCCTTGGTCCCCGACGATGTGAAAGAGCTGACCTTTTTGGGCTTTGTCACCTTGAGTGACCCACTGCGCCCGACGGCCATCGACGCCGTCGCGTCACTGGAAGCGGCGGGGGTTTCGCTGCTGATGCTCACCGGCGATCATCCGGAAACGGCGCGCCGCATTGCCCTGGAAGCCGGCATCGACGTCTCCGGCCATGTGCTGACCGGCGACCGCATCGAGGATATGAGCGATGAGCAATTGGCAGAGCTGTTGCCGTCGACCACGGTGATCGCCCGGATGACACCGGCCCAAAAGGTGCGCATCGTCGAGGCCCTGCAGCGCGCCGGGCGGCTGGTGGCCATGACCGGCGACGGGGGCAACGACGCCGCCGCCATCCGACTGGCCGACGCCGGTATCGCACTGGGCGCTGATAGCTCCAGCGCCGCCCGGGATGCCGCCGATCTGGTGGTCACCGACGCCCGCATCGAGAGCATCGTCGACGCCGTCATCGAGGGGCGCGCGATGTGGCGCTCGGTCCGCGACGCCGTCTCCATTCTCATCGGCGGAAATATGGGCGAGGTCGGCTTTATGCTCGCCAGCGGTCTCGTGGAGACCATTCCCGCTCTCAATGCGCGCCAGTTATTATTGGTCAATCTCTTTACCGACGTGGCCCCGGCGTTGGCGATTGCCCTGCGCCCGCCGCCCGATATCTCGCCGGATCAACTGCTCTATGAAGGCCCCGAGGAGTCGCTGGGTGCTCCCATGGAAAAAGACATTATGTGGCGCGCCGGAGTGACGGCATCGGCCGCCTTTGCGGCCTGGTTTGTGGCCCGCCATACCTTTCAGAGAAAGCGGGCTTCCACGGTGGGATTATTGGCCGTGGTGGCCGCACAACTGGGCCAGACCCTGACCGCTGCTCGCCCGACGCTACCGGTGTGGGCCGCCAGTCTGGGCTCTGCAGCAGTGTTGCTCGCCATCATCGAAACCCCTGGTTTGAGCCATCTGCTCGGCTGCCGACCGCTGGGTCCGGTGGGATTGACCACTGCCTTCGGCTCCGCCGCTGTCGCCTCCGCGGCGTCGGTCGTCATCCCCCGCATCCCTCAGTGGAAAAAGGATCTGGTCGCCCATCTGCCGAGCATCGAAGAACCAGAGATGGATGAATTTATCGATGAGTTTTACGAGGCCTACGAATCGGGGATCGCCGCGATGCGCCCGTGAGCTACGACGGCTCAACGCCTGGAGCGGCGGGAACCACGGATCCGATACCGGTGTCGAAGGATTCGTCGGCCAGCCCCCAGGCCCGGGTGACCAGAGGGGCCATCAGAGTTCCCTTGGTCATGGCATCGCCGTCGGGTCGAAAGCGAATAAAACCGCCCACCTCCGAGGGACCGGCTGTGAGCTTGGCGTGGCCCGTTTCGCCGTCTTCAGCGAGCCGAAAATCGGGCTCCATCATCACTTCGTGGACCTCGGTCTTGTCGAAGACCCGGTCCACCGTCGTTCGTCCCGACCCTGTGCGATGTTCATCGGCCAAGTCCAGTACCAAGCTCTGCAATTCATGGGGACGATAGTCCAACTCCAATCCGTGTCGCACACATAGATTGATCAATTTCAGGGGCAGCCGGCGGTCGCCGGCGTATAAATCCGCAAATGCGCCGCCGCTTCGTGGGTTGAGTTCGGTTGGAAAAAATCCCCGCTCCGTCAGCACACCGTCCAAGGCAAAAGCGCCGCGATAGTCGACCTCCCGGCGCAGCCGTGACCCCACACGAAGAGCGGTACGTCTCATCATATCCCGGTCCTTCGTCGGGGGATCCCACCAGGTGGAGGTGCCGGAATACAGTAGGGTCGGCTCGTCGGTGCGGCGCAAAGTGATCATCTCCACGGGGCGAAAGGCGATGGTCTGCTCGTCAAAGACCATGGCGTGGACGCTGCATGGGACGCCCTCCAAAAAGGGCATCACTCGCACCTGGTCGCAGTGGTTGACGAAAAATTGATGGGCTTTTTCGGCGTCCGCATCGCTGCGAATGTGGCGAATATATCGCGCTCCGCCGTTAAACCCCTCCCGAGCGTCGCCGGACCACACCGCGCCGGCACCCCAGTCCAACTCGTGAGAGGCCTTTAGACAGCGGTCCAGATCATCGGCGGCCACGATTTTGCAGGGAGCCCGATCGACCCCGGCGCGATCCCAAAAGGCGTCGATGACGACCTTGTCCTCCAGAGCGGCCCAGGCTGGTTTTCGAGGACCCAACCGGGGTCTTCCGTGCAATGTCGCCACATCGGAGATATGGCTGCACAACACCAATGCCTCGCTATCGGGATCGAATTCTTCCACGGCACTGATCACCTGCTGGGGAAGATCGTTGAGCGCTGCTTCATAGTTTCGAATGCCCGTCAGAAAGTCCGGAGCTTGTTCTTCAACAGCCACGAGCCACGGCATTTTATTGGGATCCGGGAGCTCACCCGTTCCCTCGCCGGCACCGATCAAGAGGCATTGTTCGGCGCCTAAATCGATCAGGTTTTCGCAAAATTTGGTCATGGTTGCGACCACGCCCATGGCGACGATGATCTTGCGATCTTGGAAGACGGGACGGATCAGGTCGCGATAATAATCGATAGACATCTAAATACTCGCGAATACGCAGTGAAGACCGGAGATGACAAATGGATGGTGATCTTGTCTCATTATTTTTTGTTGTTCAACTCCCGGCAGAATCCGTGCAATCGAGATGTCGCTGTAGCAACCCCGGGGAAGTAACCGGTATCCGGCATCCGGCACTGCGCTCAGGTGGGCGGAGGCCACCACTGGGCGAGACATGTTGTCACACCCCTGGGGACTGCAGACACCGATACGACCCTTGGTGGCTCCTGTGAAGCTCATTCTCTGTATGACCATCTTGCTACGAGCCCGCTCCATGACTGCTCGTACCACTGCTGTGGTGATAGTTCGGTGCAATTCTTGCAAGCTTAATAACGATGCAATTTCTTTTGGAGCGAGCATGATAAACGGCGATCGTACAAAGAGGTTGGTTTCCAACGCTCCGGCGATCTTTTTACAACGAGTCGAGATTTCTTTGTGTAACGATTTGTCCATTGATAGCATTGGTCCAGCATAGAAACGTATATGGCATTTTGGCCGCTCCCCCCCAGAGATTTGCATAATCACCTTGAGCCCCCAACTTGGAGATATGACGAGATGAAGAAATTAACCAAAGTATTTTTAGTGCTGAGTTGCTCAGCGGCGGCATTTGCGTCGCTGACATTCGCTCAGATCGGAGAGGCGGAAGCGTGTGGGGGCGGCGGCGGGGCTCCGGCTTGTGCGTTGAACTTGGATTGCGCTCTCGTGGTGCCCCACGGTGCAGTCAACGATGAAACGATTCCCCCCCAGGGTCGTTTCGTCGCCGATATTTTTGCCACCTCCAGCGGCGCCGCCTGTCCCTCCGGTCCAGCGCAGCTCACCTATAGTTTCGATGGTGAGTGCGCAGAGTTGACCGAGGATGCGGAGATGGAGCACCAGGCCACCCTCGAGGGAAGCCAGACCCTGAATTGGGGAGTGAATAACCAGGTACCGCTGGATATGGAATTCGAGCCAGGACCTCCGCGCAACTGTCAAATCGGTGGCGATGTCACGGTCTCTTGGGGAGGATTTCAAGCCACGACCAGTTGTTCGCTACAGGAATTGTGCCTGGCGGCTCCTGCACCGCAGACGGACGGTGGAGGCGGAGACGGCGGGGTGAATGACGGTGGAAACGCGGCCGTCGATCTTCGGCTCCTGAGTGACAATGGAGTCGTTTTTGCCAGAGGCGGCGAGGCGGCGATCTACGAATACGAGCTCACCAATAACACGGATCTCCCCTTTAATGGTGTCATGGAATTGGTCAGCGAGAATACGGCCAACGAAGTGCGTATCGAAGAACCAGAGGAAGACACCGAGGCGAGCTTGGATGGAAGTACCGTTTCGATGCTCGAGGGCGATGCCTTTGCGGTCGAATTTGCAGATGAACTCGGCGATTCCAGCCAGTGTATCCCACTACCTGACAACCCCCATGCCTACGCCGATGTGAATCTGCAGCGAGAAATAACATTGGGTCCCGGTGAAACACAGATCATCGAGATCATTCAACGCTCACCGCCGGAATGTGCCGTGGGCTCTTGCTCGACGGCCTCCGTTCGTCTCTCCGGTACCATCGATGGAGGAGATCCGTTTGTCGCCTGTGGATCCGGCGCGATGCGGGTCGATGTCGGAGAAACCCTTCAGGGCTTTAATGACGATGATGATATCACCTTTGTGGAATGCCCGGATGCCGGAGGTGCTTCCACCACTGAAACCTACGACGATGACGGGGAACTCAGTGATCGAGGTGCTGGCATTGTATTCACCGGCTCCGAGCCCGACCTTTCAACCCTTATCTACGGCTATGGAAGCGACTTTTTCGGCAACATAGACATCACCGATGGATACGCCGAACCCATCATCCGCGACGGCGCTCAAAATGGTCGGATTCTCGAGACCCTGACGGTCGACACCAGTGACCTATCCGCCGGTGATATCGTGGAGCTTGAAATTCCCTTCGATGTCCGAACCGAAAATAACGACAGCCAGTATTCGGTCAATCGAATCGAACTCGGCGAAAAGGAGACGGGCCAAGATGATTATATCGTAGCCAAGGGCAAAATTCGGCTCGACAGCGCCCCGTACACCATCTTCAACCTTATGTACCGAATGTCGGTCTGGGTCACCAATCCCGACACCAATCAGCAATTGGCCTTGAAGGTCGATGATGCTGATTTCGTCATGGATGAGGAAGGCTTTGTCGCCAGCCTCAACTTTGAGGCTCCCGACTTTGCTTTTGATGTCGTCGAAGTCACCCATGACCTCAACGCCAACGAGCGCGTGGCCTACAAAGAGACCTGTGACGATGGTGTGGACAACACTGGAAATGGTCTTGTCGGTTGCGACGATCCCTATTGTGCTGACGATCCGGTTTGTACCGGTGAAGGCGACGGCGATGGCGACGGAGACGGAGACGGAGACGGAAGCGGCGACGGCGACGGCGACGGCGGCGGAGACGGCGATGGCGACGATGGTGATTCCACCGGGCCAGATGGTTCCGATGACGATCAAGACCAGGGTGGCGATGGCGAAACCGGCCAAGATGCTGACGAGGCGGAGATAGAGAGTGGTTGTGGATGCGCGGCCACCGGATCGGGCTCCCCCGTGGGCTTCGCCGTGATGTTACTTCTCGGCTTTGCCCTGATGGCGCGCCGAAACCGCGGTCTGGCCACCGACGCCTAAAGAGCTGTGATCGAGGTGTCTCGAGCGGCTTCGATAAGATAAAGAGAGCCGCGAGGACGCCTCGGTCGACATAAATATCAACCCGACGGGCCCGCTGGATTCTGAAAAGAAGCCAGCGGGCCCGTCGGCATTTAAGACACTCCGCACAGCGACGCCTTGTGATCGCGCGCATGTCCGGTGCGCAGTATGCGCCTGACGAATACAGCCACATGCCTTGCGCCGGTGGAGCCCAACGTCGCATACTCAAAACAATTCGATTCTACACACCGGATGAGTACCCGAGGGAGGAGATATGAGCGGAGGTGGTTTGGCTACTATTGCAGAGATGTTTCGCCACGGCGGGCTGCCGATGTATTTGATCCTGCTATTCACCGTTTTGAGCTGTATGTGGCTCCTCGTTTTGACCATTGTGGGCATGATGGGGCGACGGATTCCGGCGGTCCTTTGGTGGGGTGGAACGATCTTGATCGTCATTGCCGGCTGCGTCGGTGCAGGCGTGGGAATGATCGAATCCCTAGATGCTTTGGCCATGGCCACCCCGGAAAACCGGATGCTGATGATAGCCCGTGGCTTTGCCATGGTGTTGAATGTGCTCGGGTTTATGGCGTTGGCCAATATCTTGCTCGGCGCGGCGATTGCCATCGGTTGTGCGCTGGCGAGTGTCGTGGGAACTCGGGAGAAGACCGAGTGGCGAATCGGTGTTCCCGCCGGGGTGACCGTTGTCACCGTGTTGGGCTGTGCGGTCTTGGTGGGCTGGATCGCAATGTCGGAAAACGTCGCACCCGTGGCGCTGTGGATTCCATTTGCTCTCTTTGTCTCAAGCCTCGGCATCGTGATTGCCGGATCGCGCAGTACGGAGGACGAAAAGTGCGGCGGCCGGCTCGCCTCAGATCGTTTCACCGTCGGCTACGGTGCGATGTGGGCAACCGGGTCGGCGACAGTATTCGCTGTGGTCTACGGGACGAGCCAGACCTTCGTGGCCCTCGAATCAGTGGCCCCAGAGGAGCGCCGACAACTCTTTGAGCACGGACTCAGTGAAATGGTGGTTCATAGCGGTCTGGTCGGTGTATTTGGTCTGGGGATCGCAGCACTTATCGCCGCCATGGCCACGGCCGCGATGGCGCAATATGTGTTGAGTCGCACTGTGTTAATCGATGCCGCGATCTGCTTCGTGGCATTTCTCCCGACGCTGGCAGCTTTTGGGTTTTTGGTAGCACAGACCCCGGAGTTTTACTCCGGATTTCAGGACCAAATTCTCGAGCCACCGCCGCCTGTGGAGCTAGATGAGGAGGAGTTTTCTCCACCGGTTTATCGTCAATAAGGGGACCTGTTCAACGGCGTTTTGGGGCAAGATCCAGCAGCGCCCGGGGGAAGTCCTGAGCTGTATTCTGCGAATGAGATGGGCCGTTCATTTGTTTTATAAACCGATCGGTGCTGCCGAGGCTAAAGGGACTTGTACTGGGAGGCGAAAATGTCTTTTGATGGCCCGCTGACGGACGAGCAAATACGGGAATTTGACGAGCAGGGCTTTGTCGTAGTGCCCGATGTCTTCTCCTCGCATGACGTGGGGGAAATGGAAGGTGCTTTTCGGGGGCTTTCGCGCCGGGCACAGGCCATCACAGACACACAGATGGTGGAGGGCTCTCAATATGTGGTCACCGATGATGTGATTCACCGCGTGGTCTGGTGTGGCGCCAGTGAACCGATACTTTTGAAATACGGCGCCGATCGGCGCCTGGTCTCAATGGCCAAACAGCTATTGGAATGCGAGACGGTGCAGCAACTCATCAACCAGGCTCATTTTAAACATCCCGGAGACGGCGTGGTCTTCGAGTGGCATCAGGACAGTCGGCACCGCCGCTACGGGACTGAATTGTGGAGCGATGTGGGCGTACGGGGAAGTTTCGTCGAGACGGCGACCGCCATCGACCCCATGACCGAGTCCAACGGTCCCCTGCGATTCATTCCCAATAGTCACAGGGCAGGTCATATCGCTGTGGACTCGGAGACCGGCGAATTGCCCGGCGACAGCTTCGATGCCTCTACCGCCGAGACCGTGATCATGTCCCCCGGAAGTGTGGCGTTATTCGGTCCCTATACCATTCACTCCAGCGGTCCCAATCAAAGTGCGATTGCCCGTCGGCTTTTTCTCAATGGATATGCCCATCCCGAGGCGAATGGCCGCGATTATCCCGGCCAGGGTTCGGGGCGTATGCTCTAGAGCCCCCTCATACCTGAATCTCTTACCGCAATGTCTCCGGCGGGGAGGCTTCGCCGTCGTAATTTCTTCCCCAGCAATTCACAGCACCATCAGTCGTGATGGCGCAGGAATGTCCGGAGCCGGCGACCACGTGGCGAACCTCTTGGGCGTTGGTCTGGGTCTGCCCGTAATAATCCCAACCCCAGCACTCTAGGTCATCGTCCGTAGTGACGGCACAGGTGTGGCCAAAGCCGGCGCTGACCTGCTGAAAGATTCGCTCCGGAGGGGTGGTCCGTTGCTCCTCTTTGGCGCCGCTTTCTCCCCAGCAATGAACCGTATCGTCTCTTTTCTTTCCGCAGGTATGGGAATTTCCGGCGGTGACGTGGTCGAATTTTCCCTCCGGTATCGGGGCTCGATCTAGGACTTGGTCGAATCCCCAACAGTGTATGGAGCCATCACTGCGAACCCCGCAGTTGTGGTAGGTGCCGCTCGAGATCTGCCGAAAGGTGCCCCCCGGGGCGTCGGCCTGGCCCTTGTCGTTGAGTCCCCAGCACACGACGGAGCCCTCGGTGGTGATTCCGCAAGTGTGGGAGGAGCCGGAGGCCGACGCGATCTGTACAAAAGTGCCCGCCGGAGCACGGGCCTGACCATCCCGGTTGTCGCCCCAGCACTGGACCTGGCGATCCATTCCGATGGCACATGTATGAAAGCGATTGGCCGCGATTTGAAGAAAGCGCCCATCCGGCGCCGGGGTCTGCCCGTATTCGTCATTGCCCCAGCACAACGCGCGGTGATCATCGTCGATATAGCAGGTGTGGTGTTTGCCGGCGCTGAGACGGGCGGTATCACTCAAGACGTGGTCTTCGCAGTGTCCCTTCTGGCAGATCTGGTCGCTCTGGCAGTGTTGTTGGCATCCACCGCAATGGGCGGGATCCCACTCCGTATCGACACATCCCTCGCCACAAAACCTCTGCTCGCCGACACAGTTGCTTTCGGCAACGGGTTGCTCTCCCTGCTCATCCGTGGAGAGAGGTGAGGACCGGCAGGCCAAACATATCGAAAAAACAGCGATGCCGACGACGAATAACAGAGTGCAGTGGCGGTTCATGACGTATCGTCCCCTTGGTGAGTAACTCCCTTTGCCAAAGGTGGTACGCTTGCGGAAAAGGGCAAGCAGTCCGTTGCAGGGGCGGCATCACTCAGCCGTGCATTGCAAGCCACCGCTCCAGGCGGTGGTGGGGGCGTTGTTGGTCACGCCATTTTTTGGCCTGGCTTGCGAGGGCGGCGATGCTGCGCTTTTTCGCCGCCTCCCGACCGCCACAGGCTCGCCAGAGGGCAGCGACTTCTTCATCGCCGAGTCGGCGGTACTCCCCGGCCTCCAATGAACCCATTTTTACGGGGCCGATCCGCGGCCGGTGAAGATGTTGTAGGTCAAAACCGGCCCGACGGGCCATTCGGCGAAGCATCCGGTGACGTCCCTCGTCGACCACTACGGACAACAGGCTTTCGCTTTTGGACTGCTTCAAAACGGCTGTACCAAGGGCAGTGGCCGGTGATTTTCGGTCGCCGATATCAATGCCCGCCTCCAGATTTGCAAGTCGGGCATCGTCTGTGGTCACTCTTCCCCGCACGGTCAGGTGATACTCCTTTGGGACGTGAAATCGCGGTCGGAGCAGGCAAAAACACAGGTTTCCGTCGTCGGTGAAGAGCAAAAATCCGGTCGTCGGTTTGTCGAGGCGCCCCACGGGAAATACGGAGTCCGGAAGCTCTTCGAGCCAGGGGGCAAGACAGTCGCGTCCTTGTGGATTGTGTGTCGTCGACAGGATCCCCGCCGGTTTGTGGAGCGCAAAATAGTGGCTGGGTTCAACGGGGCTTACCGGCGTTTCGTCGAGGAATACCGCGTCGTCTTCAAAGATCAGACTCCACAATTCGTAGTCGTCCGGCCAGGCTTTGGCGGCGGGCTGAACCTCGATGCGTCCGGCACTCCAGGCGGCTTTGATCTGACTTCTGGACAGCGCCGTGGCATCGGCCAGATATTTGTCGAGACGTCGCGGGATCATGGCTGTATTTTCCTATCTCTTTGGCGGTTTATTTGGCAACCGCGACGATTGCCTCAAGTACATCACACCGGAATCGAGCCAAGGGATTGTCAATCTGTGCTTTACTTGACGATGATGGCGTTTTTCAATGAATTGAACCGTTCTTTAAAGAGCACGGGTGCGGAGGGATAAAGCCCGATGGACGCATTATGACCCATCGAAAAGGTTGATCATGACGTATACGAAGAGATTCGACGAAGCCCTGGCGATGGCCAGCGAATTGCATCGTCATCAGATGCGCAAGGGAAAGGACGTACCCTATATCACCCATCTTCTTGGGGTGGCATCGTTAGTGGGAGCCAACGGCGGTGATGAAGATCAGGTCATCGCCGGGCTTCTCCACGACGCCATCGAGGATTGTGTCGACGAAGTGCCGGATGTGGCAGCGCGCATCGAGCGGCGCTTTGGTTCCCGCGTATTATCCATCGTCGATGGATGTACCGATGCCTACGAGATGCCCAAGCCTCCGTGGAAGGAGCGCAAAATAGCCTATCTCGCTCATCTGCGCGAACTCCCCGACGATTCTGCGATTTACCTGGTGTCGCTGGCCGACAAAGTCCACAACGCTCGAGCCATCGTCGCCGATCTGGGCAGAGTGGGCGATGCCCTGTGGGATCGCTTCAACGCAGGACGCCGTGGAAGTCTGTGGTATTATGATGCGCTCGCAGAGATTTTCGCCGACCAACACCCCGGATATCTGGCCGACGAGCTATCTGCCTGTGTCAGGAAGATGAATGCCATCGGATAGATGGTATGTGGGTGATTACTACAGCATGCTTATGCACAGCCCATCGCCGGGCGCCTGCGCCAATGGCACTGAGAAATACGGACCCACATAAATATGGACCCACGGATAGGTGGCGTGTAAGCGATGTCTTTTAGACTCCAACATGGTGATATCGCCCGGGCGAAGGTCGACGCCGTCGTCAACGCCTGGAATCGAAACTTCATCCCCCATTGGTTGCTGTTGCCACAAGGGGTGGCCAAGTCGCTTCGCCGGGCGGCGGGAAAGGAGCCCTTTCGCGAGGTCGGCAAGCATGGCCTGTTGCCTCTGGGAGCTGCCGTGCTGACCTCCGCCGGCCGACTCCACGCGCGCTACATCATCCACGCCGCCGCACTGCATTGGTACTGGACGGCCTCCGAAAAATCGGTGAAATTGGCCACCGAAAATATCTTTCGCTGCGCCCGACAACATGACGTCGAAAGCCTGGCCATCCCGTTGTTGGGTGCCGGCACCGGTGGCCTCGAGCCACGGGACTCGCTCCAGCTCATCGAAGGGGCCTGGCGCAACTCCGGCGAGTGCGTCGACACCGAAGTGTGGATCTACGACCGGCCGCTGTACGAACGCCTCCATGCAGAGCATTGCGGAAGCTCCGTAAAATAATCCTGTCTTCGTGCGATAGTCGATCCCGGATTGCCCTGCGTTGAAGCGCGGTGCGCTGATCGTGGAGCACGGTGTGCTGAACGCGGTGCGCCGAACGCCCAGCGATTTCGCGTCCAACGTCCAGCGCTTCCGTGTGTTAGCGCCTCCGCGTCTTAGCGCTCCCTCTTAACTTGCTCCACTGAGGCTCGTGGTCCGACCACGATGATGAACTGTTCGGCGAGTCCCGACGATGACCACACTTCGCGTCCCGGATGCCCTCTACCTAAAAATGGCGAAACCTCAGCTTAAATGACGAAGTGTTTGGGTGTGATCCACGTTGAAGCGACGGATCACAACGCTTGCCCGTTGCCCCCTCCGACGAACGCTATACTGCGCGTTCGCCACCTCCCCCACAGGAGGAGGCGACATTCGGGCTTCGATGAAGCGACAGAGGTTGACGTTGGGAAACGCGACCGACGGAGATGGATCACACTCGAAGCGTTTGGCGCTATTGTTCGCACATCTACATCACTATATTGTGGACCAATTCGATCAAATCATGGCGACAAAGGCGTGGAGAGGTTCCGTATGCTGGAGTTACAACTCGACGATGCTCTCCTCCTGGAGCGCTATCGGGTGACCCGGGTATTGGGCAAAGGGGGATTCGGTACCACCTACGCTGCCGTCGACGAGCACAGCGGACGGGAGGTGGCCATCAAGCAGCTCGACCTGTCGCTCGTCGACGACTGGAAGGCCGTGGAGCTCTTCGAGCGGGAGGCCCGCACCCTGGAGCAACTCTCCCATGAGCGAATCCCCGAGTATATCGACTTCGTACCCGTAGAGGCCGAGGCCTCCGGTTTTTTGATCCAGTCCCTGGCGCCGGGAAGGTCCTTAAAAGACATCCTCGACGATCACGGTACGTTTACGGATCAACAGGTCGAGGCCATCGCCGAGCAGACCCTGGAAATTTTGCAATATCTGGCATCTCTCAACCCCCCCGTAGTGCATCGAGATATCAAGCCGGCGAACCTGCTGCTAGATGAAACAGAAGAGGTCTATCTTGTGGACTTCGGCGCCGTCCAGGATGCCGCCACCCGGAGCGCCGACGGGGGAAGCACGGTGGCCGGGACCTTTGGCTATATGGCGCCGGAGCAGCTCCACGGGGTCGCCACGCCGGCATCGGACCTATTCGGTCTGGGCATGACTCTGATCCATCTGGCCAGCGGGATCGACCCCACGTCATTGGGCCGCGACGGATTGAAGATCGACTTTCACGATGTCGTCGACCTGCCGGCGGAGTTTATGGAGTTCATCGATCGCCTCGTCGAGCCAAATCCCGACGATCGCTTCGCCGACCCCTCGACGGCGCTGGCATTTTTACACGCCGAGGTTCCGGTATCGGGAAGCGTATCCGGTCTCCTCGATGCCGACTCGCTGGCCCGGATGGTGGAGCGCCGAGAGGCGGCGAGAAGGCAGAAAAGCGAGCAGCGCGAGCGGGAACGTCGAGAGCGCGCCGCCGCCATGAAATCAACGGTCACCGTCGAATCTGCAGACGACGGAGTCGTACTGACCGTCGATCCCCCCTTCAGGCTTCGCTCTTGCTTAATCCCCATCCTGATCGCCGGCTTCCTCATCATCAATCCCGGTGTATTTCTGGCACACCCCGATTTTGTCGGCTCTTTCTGGCCCATTATCGGCTCGGAGAATCTCGAGCATACAGCGATCCGGTGGTCGATCTGGGGCGGCTTCGTCCTATTCATCACCGCAGCGATTATATGGATAATCGAGGACAAAAAAATCAGACTCTGGCTCACCGACGCCCACTACCTTTTTTATCGCGATGATCCGGAGTCTCCCCTCGCCACGGGGCGACGGGAACATCTGCGCGTCGACGTCAAACCCGACCACGGTGGCAGGCCCTACGGCACGGTTCGGTTTTTCGCCTTTCAGCCGAATGGATCCCCCTTATTGAATCGCACCTATCAGCGCGTGCCTCTGCAAGATCTGGAGGTAGTGGAGGAGATCTGCAAACCGGAGTGGAAGCGTTGATACCGCTGCGATACTCTCATGAGGCCAATTGTACTCCTCCTCTTCACTCACCGATGGATTCAAATAGGAATTGTTGTGATGTCGCGAACTGCACCAGTAGTCGTTCTCGCCCTGGTTCTTTTATGTCTCGCAGGCTGTGGTGACGATCCCGAGGCCGAGCTGCGCGTCAGTTGGGAATTCGAACAGGGCGATTGCGCTACTTATGGAATCGAGACGGTGCGCATCCAATGGGGTTCTCCCGGCGGCGATCACGAAGATGCCGAGTTCGACTGCGCGAAGGATGGCGGTACCCTGGGCATGATCGACCCCGACGGGGCCACTTACGAAATTGTCGCCGAGGGACTCGACTCCCAGGGGATCGTTCGGGCCCGAAATCTTCCGCAAACCCTGAGCTTTGGAGCCGGACACTCCAGCCACCGCACCATCGACGTCACCCTTCGACCCAGCCCTGCCGAGGTTCTGGTGACCTGGTCGATGTCCGACGGCGCCAATTGTCCGCCGAATACGGTGATGAATTACTACGTCACCCGCTACTTTCCCCCCGACGAGCCCGGGGGAGAGCTGACGGACGCCACCGAGGTAGTCCAGGCAAGTTGTTCGGCAGGGGAAGTGCTGCTTCCCCACGTCCCGCCCGGAACGTGGATTATCGAGCTCGACAACCGAGCGATCAGCCCCGCTGTGTACGCCACGCGAGAGGTGGAGGTCGAACCCGGCGAGGACAGGGAAGTACATATTGAGTTTTGAAGTGAAAAAGCCAGATGACGGATCGGCTGGTGCGATGCCATCCGTGGCATCGTGTGGCGCAAGCGGCCGTCACTAACGTGCTGAGCGCTTATTCCAAAGCGTTTTTGGAACCTACCAATCTCGTCTCTTTCCTCGTCAGCTACATGACCGGCAAGACACAATAAACTCACCGAATTGACAGATTATCAGAGGAGCAGAGCATGAGCGATGAATCGACGCACGAGCTGGAAGAGTACTTCGAACCGCAATTCGAGGGCGTCTACATGAAGCGCCTCGGCGACGCCTTCGATGACTCCGGTGACCCGAGGGAGAGCTATCCCAAGAAGAAGGTCTGCTTCGTGGCCACCGACAAAGCGCTGCTGGCGGAGGTGCTCTACGAGCTGTCCCAACTGCCGAGCTGCTGGGGCGTGAAATACTCCACCGAAGACCGGGACGGGATGTATCTGGGCCGCTTCGTCTGCGTCGACGAAGAGGTCATCGGCCAGACCTGGTCGAAGTACAAATTCCACCCGAAGTTGATGTGCACTGTCCAAGACGACGGTTTCACCAAGCGGTTTCGGCCGGGTAAAAGCTGGGAGTGAGGGAAATATATGTATCACTGTTGATCTACCGAGCAACCGAGAGAACCCCAGTTCAGACGTAATATAATGAAAAGATTTGATCCGCCGGGCTCACTTTTGCTGGCGTCCGCCACATAACCTCTTAATCTCGTACGTTTCGGTGAAATCCGGGATCTCTTTGCCGTCTGTACTCCATGATACTACGGTATCGTCTCGTTTCGACGGCTTCGCAGCCCAAGACCATTTGGTCGCTACGCTCCCGGCACCTCGTCGCACAGTCCTCGGTCTCAAACCGTCATCTTCACTGCATCCGACCACTATTCGCACGGACGAAATGGAGTTCACCCGCATTGATTTTCCGGTGGAGGAACGGGTGAATGGTCAGTTGGTGGCTTTGAGGATAACGAAACCAACCGAACGAAACCGACCGAGGCATACCCAATCGCCCGAAATGACGGGCCGATGTATATACCTCGGTCGGTTTGGTGGTTGGTCTATTGTTCTATTCGATTAGAACTCCACATCGACAATTTCGGAACAGTGGTCCGTGGCGGACTCGCAGACCTGGAAGGTGGCCGCGCCGCCACCGGTGATATTTGAGCTATAGCCGTAGTATCCACTGTCGGCAGCCCCCGACTCGATCACCGAACCGTCGCGCAGGATATCCACGGAACCGCTGTCGGTAGCACCCTGATTCCAGTACAGGTCGGCCTGTTGACGGCCGCGGTGACGGAAGGCGTCCACCTCCAATTCGAAAGCGTCCACATCTGGGTCGGTCTGCTCCGGCGGGTCGTCGGCGGTGGTGGTGAAGGTTGCCGCCGCGGAGCTCTCCTGCGAGCTCAGGCTCACAGCGCTCAGGTTTCCGGTCGCCGAGGAGTCGTGGCTGGCATCGGTGGGAATCTGGTGAATGACGGCGACGGTGGCGCACTCTCCTGCCGAGATGGCCACTTCCTCCGGGAAGTCCAGAACAGCCGTCCAATCTCCACCATCTGCGGACAACTCGTAGGAGTCATCCGTATTGCCGGTGTTGCAGACGCCAAACTCGTAGGTCACTGCATCACCAGGCGCGCCGGTGGCGCTGTCATGAGAGGGACCGATCTCGACATCGTAGACCGGCTCCGGCTCAGAAACACACTCGAAGTCCGTCTCCTCTCCGTCGCAGTACTCACCCTCGTCACAGCTCTCGGGGCACTCCGGCGGTACCGGGACACACTCAAAATTCGTTGCTTCTCCGTCGCAATACTCACCGTCGGCGCAGCTCTCGGGGCACTCCAGCGGCTCGGCGGGATAGTAGGTCTGCAAATAGGTCAGAGCCGCTTCGGCCTGCACCAATCCGTAGCCGTACTGCGGGCTCCATCCGTCGCTCAGATCTTTTGCGCTCTCACGCAGGGCCTCGCGAATCTGGCTCGCCGTCCAGAGCCGATTGTGGCTCCAGAGCAGGGCGGCCACGCCACTGACATGAGGCGCCGCCATGGAGGTGCCACTCCAGGCGGCGTAGTTGACGGTACCGGAGCATCGGTTGCCCGCAGGATTGCATCCCACCAGCGTTCCCTCGGGAACGGTGGACCACACGTCCACTCCGGGGGCCGACAGCTCAACCTGGTCATTTTGCTCGGACCAGCTGGCTCGATTCTCGTCTTCATCAATGGCGGCCACGGAGACGACGGACTCGTAGGAAGCGGGATATACTTCGTCGGTGGAGCCACCGTTGCCCGCAGCGGCGATAGTGAGAGTTCCATCTGCTTTCGCGTCGGTAAATGCCTGAAGTTCTTCCGTGCTGGGAGCGGCGCCGCCGAGGCTCATATTGATGACGTTGGAGCCAGCCTCTTGGCATTCGTCGACGGCGCGGATCAGGTCCGAGCCGTACACCCAACCGCAATTGGAGCCGGAGAAGACCTTGACGATGTGTAGATCTACGCTCTGAGAGTAGACGCCCTCCACACCGACACCGTTGTCCAGCGCGGCGATGGTACCAGTCACATGGGTGCCATGACCTCCGCAGTCGTCGCTCCAGTCGTCTCCGTCGTTGGCGTCACCGGTGACGCCTTCGGTGGGCAAGCTTTCGTGGCCCAGATCATAGCCGGAGTCGACGATGCACACCCTGACTTCATCAGCGTCGACACCGGGATCGACATTTAGGGCCTGCACCATCTCGATTCCGTAAGGCGTGTGCTGACTATCTGAGGAGGGCTCACTCTGCGTCTGTCGACGGGGATCGACCTCCAGGGAGACGATGTGGGGGTTGTTGACGATGCCCTGAAGAGACTCCTCCGGAAGATAGACGGCAGCTCCCGAGATGCTGGGAAGGTCCAGCGCCACAGTCCCTCCGGCGGCCTGCACCGCCGATTTTGCGGCGCTCGTATCGCTCATGGTGACGATATAGCGGCCGTCCTCGGAAACGTTGCTCTGTGCGAGCGCCGGAATGGCACATAGGAAAACAACCAGAAATGCAGCGATTCGTGAAATTTGCAACATTTTCTCCTCTTCGGTAACCAGGGGGCATTCCCCGTAAAAAAGTTTCAAAAATCCCATGTCGAAACGGGTGCTTCGCCGACGTCAATGCGACACTTGAGATGAGCTCTCTAATGGGGCCGTCGGCCCAAAAACCATCCCGCATAGGAACACATTGTCCTACATCTGCGCACACCCATATAGCACTCCCTGAAAAGTTGCAAGATGTAAATCGAGCGTTTTTGAACAAGCCCCCTATACTTTCGAAGATTCGCCCATCAGAAGATCGACGGTTTGGTAGCGCATTGCACACGAGAAAATGTGATCACGGATCGAATCGAAGGCACGCACAGTGCTTGGACCGTGGTCGTGAGAAGTCCGACCAGAAAATCGCCTCAATCTCTGCTCCCCTGCGGCACAAGGGAGACAATGACCCATGATTCGGCCCCTAATTTGAGGATAGCCGAGCGCGTCGAGGCGTGCGAAGGGCAAGGGAGGGCTCCGTCGAGCACCTGACCGGTGATGGCGACACCGCTATTCGCGATGGATCGGCGGGCGTACCCTGAAGTAGGTGCCGGATTATGGTGACCGAGGAATTGGTGAATCGTCAGTTGGTGGCTTCTTCGTAGACCATGTCGCGGAATTGCTCGAGAAATTTCCGCATCTCGATGGAGGCGCTGTCGGCATTGGCGTCGCGGGGTCGGATGCGAACGACGATGTGGTCGAAGATGACCTGTTGGTCGGGTAAGGAGATGCCTTTTTGGAGTTCCCGCTTTGCGTCGTCCTGGCGGACTTCGTAGAGGGTCAGATCGAGGCGGATCTCGTCTTGATGAGCGGTCACCGGTCGGTAGCGGTATTGAGGTAAATCGACGGGTTCTCGAAATTGATCGATTCGCCAACCTTGAGTGCGAATGGCCATTAGAATCCCATTGACGCTGTAGGGCGACTCATCGGCGCGCTCTTCGAGGACTTCTGCCCTGTGTTGTAGTTGCTCGGAATCTGCGGAGGTTTGCGGTCGCTTTGAATCCGTGGAGGCCTCGTCGGAGGAAGAGAAAAATATCGCCAGCCCACCGGCGACGATCATGGCGACCACCATCGCTGCCCCCGGTCGCAAGAGGCGTTGAATTCGACTTGGCTCCTCAGATATTTCTCGACGTGGTGAGGTGCGCTGTTCCAACCGGCCGGTGGGAGGGGAGTCGTCGAGGTCGAGCTCCAGCTCCGTCACTTCAGAGACACTCACGACAGATTCATCACCGGTACTCGTCGAGGATGCGCGCTCTTTTTTGTGTTTGCGCTCGCCGCGACCAGGTGAAGAGGGCTGTGGATTGTCGTTGCCCGTATCGGCGTCGGGAGTGAGAAAGAGATTTTCTCCGTCGTCGGGGGCGACGACATTGGGGTCGACCAGCGGGGCCGTACCATCAAAGGGGCTGGATTGAATCTCGGGGAGCTCGAGTGTGTCGACGAACGAGCATGCCCTGAGGGCCTCCAGCATTGCCGAGGCATCTCGGTAGCGATCGGCAGGCGATTTTCGCACGGCCCGTTCGATGATGTCGATCAGATCGGCGTCGACGCCGGCATCCGCCGGTATCCTCCAGGGTTGGGTACTGGTGGCGTGGTGCAGATAATCCTGGATGCTTCCCGACGGAACCATGGGTCTTCCGAGCAGGCAGGCCCACATCAGGGCGCCCACTCCGTAGACGTCGGTAGCCAATGTCAGCTTTCCGACCAGCAATTGTTCCGGCGCCGCATAACGCGGCGTTCCCATAAATGTGGGTTCGTCGGCGTCCCCCTCGGATCGATGCTCACGGAGCATGCGGGCGATTCCGAAGTCGAGGACTTTGACGATCTCCTCTTGCTTGAAATTTTCGGCGATCATGATGTTCGCCGGCTTTAGATCGCTGTGGAGAATATCGCTGTGGTGAGCCTCCTCGAGGCTACTCAGGATCTGGTGGACGATGGTGACCGTTCTCTCTCGATCCAGGGGGCCATCCTGGTTGAGGAGTTGCCCCAGGGTCCGTCCCTCGATGAATTCCATGACCAGATATGCCTTGCCGTCGTCTTCAACGCCGAAGTCATGAATGGTCACCGTATTGGGATGTTGGAGCTGACTGACCAGGCGGGCTTCCCGCTCGAAACGATCTGCCCGCTCCGCCGCAGCGGTGGGATCGGAGTGTGCGGGATCGTCGGGATCGAAGATCTTGATCGCCACCGTGCGCTCCATGGCGGTGTGTACCCCCTGATAAACAGTACTGAATCCCCCCTTTCCGATCGGGCGTTCGAGGCGGTATTTACCGTCGATGAGATAGCCACTTCGGAGAATTTGGTCAGCCATTGGCCGATCTCGTTTAGAGAAGAGGCTCTGCAATCAATTGGTTCAACCGTTGGTCTGATAACGTACCATAGAGGCCGTGACACGTGAATGAATTGCGGCCTGTGGGTTCCTTATGCCTCGGTTGGTTTGGTTGGGTCCACTTGCGTTCGAGAGGGGTCGACTTCCCAAACGGAACGAGATTCTACTACGAGGTATGTGTCCGGTATATTGCATCCCGCACAATAAACGGGCAGTAGGCTTTATTTAAGGTTCGTCATTTAAAGGTTGGTCATATGAGCAAAATTCTATTGAGTATGTTTCTGGGCCTTGTCGTCCTGGGCTTGAGCGCGTGCTCTTCAGGGGCAACGCATCAGCAACTGCGCGACCGGGCGGCCTTTGATTTCGACTGCCCCGACGAGCAATTGGAGGTCCACGAAATCGATGACCGCACAATCGGCGTCAGGGGATGTGGCTCCCGGGCGACGTACGTGGAAGATTGCGAGACCTGCGAAGCGATGGGCAACTTTTCGAGATGCAATTGCACCTGGGTTCTCAATACGGACGGCCGTAGCGACGACAGACGGGTTGAAGAGTGACCTGGCCATCGTAGGTCGCCGATGATCATTGGGCTTCTTGAAGGGATCGCTTCGCCTCGGTGCGCCGGGTTTCGATATAGTGTTTTTTGAGGTCTTCGAGCCTGTCGACGAGGGACTGACGCTCGCGCTCGAGGGCATCGATGAGACTTTTCTCGCTGCGAAAGAAGGTGCGAAACAATATCCGTTCTCGATAGGTCAATATCTGGCGCCACCAGCGAAGAAAGAATAGACCCGTGACGGGCAAGGAAATGAGATATGCGAGGACCACCACCAGGGACTGATCGGCCATCGTCCACAGCGCCCAGCACTGCATCGCGTAAAAGAGTGGGAACGCGATGAGGCCGGTGAAAAAGCCGGCGAACGCCACCTTCGCCTCGTCCGGTTGGCGCCGGGTCACCTGTCCAACGATGGCGGCGGGAACAAAATTATTGATCAGCCCATAGATCGCCACCGGGCCGAGCAGGACGGCGTAGGCCGTCATCGCGAGGGCCTCGCGGCGGTGGCCGTTGGCGCTGAGGCCGTCTTCGAGCAACCCGTGGCGAAGTTGCAACTGGCTGAGGTGGTCGCGGTATCGACGGATATCCATGCGAATCCGAGCCACCAGTCCCGGATCGGTGCGTTGGTAGTAGGCGACGGCGTCGGCGATGCGCTGCTCGCGCTCGAAACGATCTTCGAGTTGCGGCCGGGGAGTTCTGGTGCCGTCGTCGGCCAGTCGCTCCTGCCGGTCGGTGCGGCGGTAGAGGTCGAGTTCCAGATTGAGATCGTCGAGAAATTCCACGCTCAACTTGCTGCCGTAGATATCGTGGATATCCCCGACGAGTTGGTGGTTGCGCTCGTCTTCGATGTGGGTGGCCAGCCGGCGCATCTTATTTTCGATGCGATTCGTCAATTCCCTTGCCGTTTCCCGGGGCGCACCCCCGTAGTCGGCGGCGTATTCGCGAACGTCGATGGGGTCGCCGAATCGAATCAATACACTGGACAAGAAGCGATCGCGGTCTTCGAAATTCAGCCCCACCGGTTGAATTCGAACCCCCAACGAGAAGTCATTTCGATCTTCGGTGGCCAGGGCGATCCGGGCCGTACCGGTCTTGAGCTTGCGCACCATGCGCTCCGGTGAATTCTTGCCCTCCGGAAAAATTCCGATGCATCCGCCCTCTTCTAACGCCTCATAGGCGCGCTGGAAGCTGGTGACGTTTTGACCGGTGTCGCCCGGGTCCTGGGCCCGGTAGATCGGGATGACTCCGAAGTGGTTGAAGACGGCACTGACGATGGGGTTATCAAATAACCCGCTGCGCGCCATATACCGGATCTGGCGCTCCGTCTGAGCGCCGAGCAAGACCGTATCCATAATGGAGTTGGGATGGTTGGCGGCAAAGATCAGCGGCCCATCGTCGGGAATCTTCTCCGAACCGGTGGCGCGGATATCGAAAAAATACACCCCCACTGCCGCTCGAAGAACAAATCGCACTGTCCGGTACAGTCGCGACATCGACAGCTATCCTCCGGCCGGCATCTCACGGCCGAATTGAGTATTGAGTGCGGGCAGCGCCTCTGCGTTTTCGCGCTCCCGGGCTCGGTGGACTGAGTTGGCTCTCAGTATGCCAACCGCCCCCGGCGAATGCGAGCCGTACCGGTCTCAAACAGGTCAAAATTACTGCATCCGACCACAAGGTGAGGGGGCTGGATCACATCGAGGCAAGGCCCTGTCGTTTGTGTGGCTGGCGGGGATTGCTTATGATGCGCCACTCGGTTTTTGGGCACCCAGTTATCATCTGATTTTCGTCGAGACTTCTATGAGCATGAAGATGCCTTCCATCCATTGTGCCAATGCCAAGTCCCTGCTCTGCGGCGCTTTCGTGGCGTCGATATTACTGTTGGCTACGGTGGCCTGCGAAGGTCTGTGGTCCGATTTGCCGACCTTCGAGAGTTGCGATGGTCAATCCGATTGCTCCGCGGACGCAGAGTGTATCAACGGGCAATGTGTCGCCGCGGACAATTCCGGCCAGGAAAACTCCGAGAATTCGAATGGCGACCAGAATCAGAATGAGAGCTCCGAAAATTACAATAGCCATCAGAACCAGGACCCGAGTCAAGATCCGAATCAGGACCCCAACCAAGCTCCGAATCAGGACCCCAACCAGGATCCGAATCAGGACCCCAACCAAGCTCCGAATCAGGACCCCAACCAAGATCCCAATCAGGACCCCAACCAGGATCCGAACCAAGATCCGAATCAAGACCCCAACCAAGATCCGAATCAAGCTCCGAATCAGGACCCCAACCAAGATCCCAATCAAGCCCTTAACCAGGACCCGAATCAGGAGCCCAATCAGGACCCGAACAACAGCTCCGGGGGAGAAAATAGTACGGAAGAAACCTTCCCGTTTCCGGAGCTGGTACATATTCAGTTGAGCTGGGATCCTGACGACATCGACGAGCCGACGGTGGGTTCCGGCACCGATCTGGGGATTCACTATGCGCCTGCCGGCAGTCCCTGGGGTGGTGATGACACGGTGTATTGGGACAACCTAGAACAAGACTGGGGCGATGCCGGAGACGCGAGTCTCGACATTGACGAAAGGTGGGGAGTATATCCCGAAAATATTCTTCACCAGGGCATGACGACAGGTGGAACCTATCGGGTGGGAGTTCATTGTTTCTGCGACAACGACAATGGATCATCAACGGCGACGGTGAAGATCTGGATTGACAGCGAGCTTGTAGTCGAAGAGACACAAGTCGTAGAAGCATCGGGTCACTTCTGGCACGTAGTAGACATCCACCTGGGTGAACCCTCGACATTCGAGATCATCGATGAGTACTACGAAGAACCGGATGGCGAGGAGTTCGAGGCGCTTCCTTCTGGCTGTACACAAGTACCGTAGCAGCGTGCGGAGAAACTTTTGTCGTCATCTCAGGGAGTTGCACGTATCTCGATCTCGGTCGGCTCTATCGGTCGGTTTTGTGCACAATCCTTTGGTTTCCGGTCTATTGATTTTTGATGTCCCCCTCAGTCGGAGGCCTCGATGGCGGGTTCGAAGCAGATCTCGTATTCGGTCTCCTGGTGTTTTAGCCGGTGGTTACACTGGGGTGCGTCGAATTCGATGCGCTCGAATAGCGGGGGGCTCCACGGGGCGTAGTCGGCGGGGTAGTTGTCGGGCTCCAGGCTCTGGAGAAAGCGTTGCTCGAGATCGTCGTGGAAAAGCTCAACGTCGAGGTCGGTGGTGGCAAAGGCGTCGTCGTTGTCGACGGTCAGCGCCTTGAATGCAGCGGCGAAAAAATGGGCGGCGTTGGCTTCCAACTCCTGACATAATGGCGCGAAGGCTTCCATGACCTCATCGAGTTCGGCCTCCGTGAAGTCGTAGTCATCAAAATCGCTGCGCTCATCTTCAAAGTGGGTTCGAATGGCGGGCTCCAGAACGCTGCAGTCGAAGAGAGTGGGGAATAGCCCGTCGGAACCCAGTCCGTAGTGCTCTGCGATTCGTTCCAGTTGGGACTCCCAGATAAGGTCGATCAGGTCATGGATGGGCCATGAAAGGGAGAGTTCGTGCATGGTCAGATATTTCCAACCGAAGCTGCGCAATTCGAGGTCGCCCTCCGGCGATGCCCATGGAACGTCGTCGGCGGAGATGGTCTCCACGTCGCAATCACCGTCGTCGAATACCGGGGGAAGGCCGGTGTCATCATAACATCCCCATCCGTTGCCCCACTGCCAGCTCAATTCGTCGATGGCAAAAAAGACGTCGCGGCGATACGCGCTCTCCCAGGGCTCGTGTCCCGTCTCCCACTCCGTTTCCGCGTCGGGCTCGGCATGAATCTCGGTGCTCAGAGTTTCCAGAGAGGCCAGGGTCAGATCGGCCAACATCAGGTCCACGTCGTCTTCCACGTCGCCGACCATCGATTCCCACCGATCGTCGAGGGCACGGGAGAAGAAAAACCAGAAGTCGTTTTCGTGATGGATAGCACCGGAGGCCTGGTCGATATTTTCGATATGGGTCCACAGATCGGAGAGTCCCCATTGGCCGCGAAAGGGCTCGAAGAAGTCGTCCCAGAAGACGGCGACATAGGCGAAGGCGCCCATCTCGCCGACGTCACATCCCTCCCCGATATAGCAGCCGAACAGCGAACTACCGATGTCGTTGGTTCCAAAGTCGAGGTTGTTGATGATTTCGTGCCACCGGCCCAGAAGGGGGTTGTCGCCTCGAAAATGCGGTGTCAGCCGAAATCGAATATTTTCTGAAAATGCGAAGGGCACTTCCCGCAGTTCCAGGTCGTCGATGGCTTCCGTATCCCCCTCTTCGCTCAGTTGGAAGTCCCTGCAGCCGACGCCAAATGCGACCGGCGTGCCACCGTGGTCGACGTGGGTGACGGCGACAACCGTATAGTCGACCCCCACGGGGACCGATTCCAGCGTGGTGTCGATGGGCGAGGCGATATCATCTTCTCCGTCGACGGGCTGCAGCACCGACGGATCATCGACTTCGACGAGGGCATCGCGGCATTCGCCTCCGTAATCCTCCAACAAGAAGACCGATAGTCGGCGGTCACCGGCCAGGGGATGATCGTAGTCCCAATCGTCGTGGATGGCGGTCAATTCGACAAAACCGGTGGCCAGACATGCCTCGGCGGGGGAGGCGCCGGAACAGGTGATTGCGTCGTCCCCGTCACATTCGATTTGGCCGTCCTCGCAGGGCCCGCAACTGACACCGAGTTCCTCGATCGGCTCTCCCTGGTACCGGAGCTCTGCGGTGCCGCCACAGAGGTTTTGCTCTGGTTCCTGGTTCTGATTTTCCACGTCGATTTCACAGATGCATTCACCGCCGAAACTACCGTCGACACACTCCAAATGGCCCGTTTCTTCATCGGGGCAGGAACAACCGGGTTGGGTCTGTCCTTCGCTGCATTGCTCACCGTTTTGATTGGTGCTGGCATTTTGTTGGTTGGACGGATCGGCATTTTGCTTATTGTCGTGTTGATTGTTCGGCGCAGCGTTTTGCTCGTTCTCGGGTTCTACTTGGTTTTGTTCCAAGTCGTGGTAGAGATTGCATCCGATCAAACCACCGGAGAAGGCAGCAAACAGGGCGAATAGCACAATCGTGCGCCTGGTGGTCATCGACATCATTGTTCTCCACTACGTTCCAATAACCAAAGTCGAAGTGCTTTCCGCCGTGCGAAATGGCAGTGGTCGAGTCCTGGTTGGCGATGAGTTGATGGGCGCCACAGTAACGGATGTCGCAGGTCGTCGTCCATCTTTTTCATTCTGTGGATTCTGTCATCGAATAGGCTATGGAGAGCCACCACATTTTTTAATAGGCATTTGCCGTCATTTCCGCTGGTTGGTTGCCGAGCCCACTGCTATGAGATCGGTGGGTCGAATCCGTCGTTGGTCGGATTGCTGTTTTCGCGTTCCTGGATCTGATGTCGTATACACTGACCATTCTCGGGGGGCTGGGGATTTTCTTGTTGGGCATGAAATTGCTCAGCGACAACCTGCGTGATGCCGCCGGTGACGCGTTGCGGATCGTGTTGGCTCGGTTTACGAGAGGTCGACTATCGACGGTGGCCACGGGAACGGTCTTTACGGCGCTGGTTCAGTCGTCGAGCGCCACGACATTGGCGAGCATTGGATTCGTCAGCGCCGGATTGCTGACGTTTAGCCAGGCCGTGG
Source organism: Myxococcales bacterium (assembly GCA_007119595.1). GTDB lineage: Bacteria > Myxococcota_A > Bradymonadia > Bradymonadales > Bradymonadaceae > SLJM01. The sequence continues at coordinate 5,916 of SKPJ01000461.1, read as the reverse complement.
GTGTGATCTTCGGCGCCAACCTGGGGACCACGGCCACCTCCTGGCTGGTCGCGACTCTGGGATTGCGTGTCAGCATCAGCAGCTTCGCCTATCCCATGGTGGGCATCGGCGCTTTGATGTCGTTGTTTTTGAAGGGACGGAGTTCCCATTTTGCGGCGGCTCTGGCCGGGTTTGGGCTCATTTTCGTGGGAATTGATATCCTGCAGGTTGGGATGGCGGATCTCGCTGACGGCATCGATCTCAGCGGTCTATCCGGAGAAGGACTTCGGGGACAATTGGCATTGGTGGGGATTGGCTTCGTGATGACCGTGTTGATGCAGTCATCGAGTGCGGCCATCGCTGCCACTCTGACGGCCATGGACGCCGGCGCCATCGACCTCGCCCAGGCCGCCGCTCTGGTCATCGGGCAGGCCGTGGGCACGACGGCCACGGCGGCGCTGGCGGCCATTGGAGCGTCGTTGGCCGCGCGGCGCACCGCCGCTGCGCATATCGTCTTCAACGTCATCACCGCGATTTTGGCCCTGATATTGCTCCCCCTATTTCTGATGGGGCATGCCGCATGGGTCGACGCCTATGTGGGACCCACTGATGCGGTGGCGATCGCCATCTTTCACACCATGTTCAAGGTGCTCGGCGTCGCCGCTCTCCTACCGGTGCTCGACCCGTTTTCGCGCCTGGTCTACCGTGTGGTGCCGGGGACGGAACACAAATTTGCGGATGGTCTCGACCGTCAGGCAGCGGCCATTCCCGCTGTCGCCCTGGAGGCGGCGCGCAGTGCCCTGCGCGAGATGTATGTGGCCTTCGTCAAATACCTTCGTATTCTGCTCGATGATCCAACACAGACCGGGCGAAATGGCGAGTGGCTCGACGCCGTTGGCTCCGGTCTAAATCGGACCCGTGAATTTCTGGACTACGTGCGCACCGATCCGGAACAAAGCGATGATTACAAACGACATCTGTCCATCTTGCACAGCCTCGATCACGTGGAGCGTTTGCTGCGCAGATTGAAGGAGGCCACTACACATCTGGAGTTACTCCGCACAGCCCCCCGCCTTGCGGAGAGCCGAAGTTGCTTGGCACGCGCGCTCACTGTGGGAGGCGGGTTAGGCGAGACGCCGTCGATCAATCCGGAGCTCGAAGAGGTGTCCAAAGAACTGGCCGCCGAACGCCGGCGACGTCGTCACGAGTTGCTTCAAGCAGCGGCCACCGGCACCCCTGCGCCCAGCGAACTGGACGACCTGTTGCGCGCGCTATTGTGGTGTGATCGCCTCGTATTCCACCTGTGGCGCGCCAGCTATTATCTAGAAGGTGGAGTCTTCGAATCCCCGGGCGAACCGGTCGAACCACAATGATCTCGGTAGCTACGATGTAGCCTCCGCCACCAGCTCCAGCGCGATCTCGGTGCCGATCACCCGAAGAGGTTGACCGCCGGGATCAGGACCACCAAAAACAGGACCGTCATCGCCAGACCGGCCTTCATAAAGTCTTTTACCTGATAGCCCCCGGGCCCCATGATCAGGGCGTTGACCTGATGGGTGGGAAGAAGAAAGGCGTTGGAGACGGCCAGGGCCACGATGAGTCCAAATTGTGCGGGATCGGCGCCCACTCCGATGGCGACGTTCGCCGCCAGTGGAACAAGGAGCACTGTGGCGCCCACATTGGAGATGGTCAGGGTGAAGAGGGTGGCCAAAAGGGCGATGACGAGCTGCATTCCCCAGGCCGGAAGATCGCCGGCGGCGCCGACGACGGCGTCGGCGATCCAGGCCGCCGTTCCCGTATCCTCCACCGCCTGCCCCAGGGGAATCAGGGCCGCCAGCAAGAATACGGTCTTCCAGGAGACGGCGCGATAGGCCTCGTCGGCGCTCAATACCTTCGATAAGAGCACCACGATCGCTCCCACCATCAGGGCCAGAGACAACTGAAAGTCGGTGAAGATCACCAGCCCCAGCGCGAGGGCGAATCCCCCCAGAGCCCACCACTGCTTGTCCGTGCGCGGCGGCTCTTTGGGATAGTCGGAGAGGATGACGAAGGAGGGCTCTTGCGCCAGGTGATCGATTCGCTGCCAGGGGCTAAAGACCACCAATACGTCGCCGGCGCGCATCTGCACTTTGCGAAGGTTTCCGGTGATCACCTCTCCGTCGCGGTGCACCGCGAGGAGGCTGACCCCGAAGATTTCGCGAAGGCGTACCTGGCGCACGGTCTTCCCCACGGCGTCGCTACCGGGCCGCACCACGACCTCGGCCAATCCGGCGTGCTCTCGGTCCTGGAGGATGGCAAAGGGGGCGCCGTCAGTTCGCTCCAGATTCTGGAGATCCGCAAAACGCTCCACCTTCTCCGATGAGCAGACCAGCCCCACGATGGCCCCGGCCTCAATGATGTAATCGCGATAGGGAGCCACCGTAAGCCCCTCGCCATCGTGAATGGCCACCACCAATATGCCCCGGTATTCCGCTTCGACGTCGGCGACCCGCCGGCCCACCAGCGGGCTTTGGTCCGGGACGTGGAATGGACAGATCTTTCGATCCAGCCCGTAGATGGCGGCCACGCCCGGAAGCGCAGCATGGGGATCGCGCTTTTCGGTGGTCGAGGGAAGGAGATAGCGGCCAAATAGGGCGAACATGACGATGCCGCTAACGAGCAACAACAGCCCGATGGGCGTGGGAGCGAACAGACCGTAGGGCTCGATCTCGATGTCCAGGTTCTGTGCCGTCGACGCCAGAAGGTCGTTGAGAAGAATCAGTGGTCCGGAGGCGACGAGGGTTATTGTCCCCCCCAAAATAGCGGCAAATCCCATGGGCATCATCAGACGGGATACGGGTAGCTCCGTGCGCTCTGAGAGCCTCTCCACCACGGGCATAAACAGCGCCGCCGCCCCGATATTTTGCATAAAAGCGCTGATCCCTCCCACGGCTACCGAGATCAACGACGAGATGCTGCGCTCCGTTTGTCCGCCGACGCGAAGTAAGAAAGCGGCTACCCGGCGCATTACCCCCACCCGGTCCAAACCGGCCCCCAGAATCATCACCGCGATGATGGAGATAACGGCGTTCGACGCAAATCCGGAAAAGAGATCTTGCGCCGACACCAACCCCGTCAACCCCACGACGACCATGATCAAGATGGCCGCCACGTCGATGCGCACGATTTCACTTACGAACATAAAGATGGCACCCGCCAAAATGACGAGCACCAACATCATATCGGGACTCAGAGTTTCCACGTCTACTTGCTCCGGTATTTGGTCGGATAAGAAGGTCGTTTCACAGCGTCCCTTCGGTCCTCGAAGACCACCGAAGGGGGGCGACGTGGAGTTTGAATTGCACAGGTTATGCCACGACGATTTCGCCTTTTTATGGGCCAAACCGCTCGATACCCCCCTCAAATCACGAGGTTTTGTTTCGGCCTCGAACAGCGTTTCACAAAAGTGAAACAATACAGCACGTGCTGAAAGTACGGTGGTGTCGGACTACTACAGCGATCGTCGCCTTGGATGAGGACAGACTGTGCGCACCTTTCGACAAACAAACCTCTTCACCGTGAAAGGAGAAGCGATGACCTACTTTCGACAAATTTATGACGAGGGATTGGCACAGGCGGCCTATATCATCGGCGATCCGGACAGCCGAAGCGCCGTCGTCGTCGATCCCCTGCGCGACATCGACATCTATCTCGACCACGTCGCCGACAAGGGCTATGAAATTGTCGGTGTCCTCGAGACCCATATCCACGCCGACTTTTTATCCGGCGGCCGAGAGCTGGCCCACGCCACGGGAGCAACCCTGTATATCTCCGGGGAAACCGTGGAGGGCTGGAAATACGGCGGCCTCCAGGGACTGGACGTCGTCCCCATCAAAGACGGCCAGAGCTTTGAGCTCGGCAATCTCGAGATCAAAGCCCTTCACACTCCGGGGCACACCCCGGAGGAGATGTCCTTTTTGGTGCTGGAGAAGAATAACGGCGGCGATCCGATGGCCGTACTCACCGGGGACTTTATGTTCGTCGGCGATCTGGGGCGCCCCGATCTTCTGGAAGAGGCGGCCGGCCAACAAGACACGGCCGAACCCGGCGCTCGTCAGACCTTTGAGACCATGAACTCCGGCTTTCTGGAGCTTCCCGATTTCGTCGCTGTCTGGCCGGGCCACGGCTCGGGGTCAGCCTGCGGAAAGGCTCTGGGCGATGTCCCGGCGTCGACCATTGGATACGAAAAACGAACGGCCTGGTGGGCGGAATACTTCGAGAACAACGACGAGGACGGCTTCGTCGAGGAGTTTTTAAGCGATCAGCCGGAGTCGCCCACCTATTACAAGAATATGAAGGTGTTCAATCGCGACGGGCCGCGGATTTTGGGCGAGCTTCCCTCGCCGCCCCGGTTGATGCCGAATCGCTTCGCCGGGCTCTTGGAGGACGAGGACACGGTGGTCTTTGATCTACGCGACGTGCGCTCCTTTGCGCGCGGACACGTTCCGGGCTCCATCAATTTATCGTCACTAATACAGCTCTCGAATCACGCCGGATGGCTCGCCCCGTATGGCAAAAACCTGGTGCTCATCGCCGAGCCCGAGCATGTCGAGGAGGCCACCCGCCGGCTGATCCGCATCGGGTTGGACGACATCACAGGCTTCGTGCCGGCCTCCCGGATCGCAAGATACGCCCCGCAGGGGCTGAAGCGCTATCCGGTGATCGCTGATCCCCACAAGGCCTTCGAGCTCTCCAAGCGCGAAGACTTCCGGGTCCTCGATGCCCGCTCCAATGCCGAGCGCGACAAGGGATATATCCCGGACTCACAACACACCCATTACGGTCGGATTCCGGAGATGGTCGCCGAAGCCAAAAAGCGCGGTGATACCCCCACTGGCAAGTCGTTTATCGTACACTGCGAAGCGGGAACCCGCGCCGCCATCGCCGCCAGTTATCTCGACGCCCATCACTACGGCGACGTCGTGCTCTACACGGGGGGCTTTCAGGGATGGAAGAAGACCGGCCATCCCGTTCGCCAGTGAGTTCACGGGCTGTCATTCGATGTTTGATGTTCGTGGAATACCACGTAGCGGCTCAGGGGATAGGTCCAAAAGATCCAGAGGACACATTTGGAGATCAACCATCCCAGGGCCACCCCTGCAAAGCCGGAGAGCCAGTGTGTCAGTAGGCCGTGGCCGGCGGCCGCAAGCCAGCTCATCGTCAGGTACAAAACAAACGAGGAGGTAATGGGGGCTTCGAAGCGGCGAAAGACCCAGAATCGGCACAGGCTGTAATGAATCAGCCCGCCTACCAGGGCGCCGATGCTTGCGGCCAGGCCTACCGACAGGGCGTCGACTTCTACCAGTGACAGAACCAACGCTGCATACACCACGGCGTCGCTGCCGGTGGCCACCGCGCTGGCCACCAGAGTGCCCGAGGCATCGCGCAGATGTCGTCCAAACTTCATCTCTTCGACCTCAGCCCCCCAGCCACCATGCAACGAGTATCACGAAGGGGATCGCATATACCCCGGCGACTACGTCGTCGGCCACCACGGCCACTCCGCTGCTGTGGTGGTCGTCGAAATAGCGCGCCGGCGGGGGTTTGGTGATATCGAAGATCCGAAACGCCACAAGCCCCACCAGGGCCGCCCACCAGCCGAGTTCGTCAAACCACACAAGGGTCACCCACACGCCGACCACCTCGTCGATGACGATGCGGCTGCTGTCTGGTTCCCGTAACAACCTGCCGGCGACGTCCGACCAATAACAGGACACCGCGGTCACAACCAGCAGCAGCCCGAGGCGCCAACCCAGTGGCCAGTGCGACATCCACACCACAAGCGGCGTAAAAACAATCGCCGCATACGTACCGGGACCGCCGGGTAGATGGCCGATGCCGCCGACGGTGGCAAAGAACATCGAAACCGGCGCTTTTCGCCAGGCCCGCAATGAGAGT
>SKPJ01000161.1 GCA_007119595.1 Myxococcales bacterium | reverse complement strand
TCGCCGTCGGGGCCTGGGGTGGGTTCATCCAGGCCGGGGTGGGTATTTTGCTTCTGGCCGCGCTGGTCCTGACGGCGGGAAAAGATCTGATCGCAGCCACGGCGATCAAACTAATCGTGGTCCTCGTCTATACGGTGGGAGCGCTGGCGATCTTCATTGCCTACGATCAGGTGCATTGGGAGCTCGGTTTGGTGATGGGAGTCGGACAGGGCGTGGGGGGGTGGGTTGGAGGTCGGTTCGTGGCGACGTCGCCAAAGGCGCCAATCTGGATTCGGCGTCTGCTGATCGCCGTGATCGCCTTGGCTGTCGCCGAGTTGATGGGCCTATTTCCCTGGCTCCGAGAGGTGGTGTTGGTTAGCGTTTATTGAAATTGGTTGAGAAAGAAATCCTCGCCGGTGTCTTCCCCATCATCGGGGGCATATTCGGTGGGGGCGGTACCGACCAGAAATTTTTCCTCCGTCCCCTCGCCACGCGATAATTGACCGGTGACGGGATCGATGATGGCCGTGGTGATGCCGGAGACCGGTTCCTCGAATTGCAGGGGGTCGCGCTCACCGAGTATTTGGGATTTGTATTCTCGAAAGATGGGTCCTGCGACGCGTCCTCCGTATTCGCGTGGGCCCAGGGAGCGATTGTCTCCGAAGCCGACCCACACGCCGGTGACCAGGTCCGGGGTATATCCGATGAACCAGGCGTCGCGCGTGTCGTTGGTGGTACCCGTTTTTCCGGCGATGGGGTGGCCGATTGTGGAGATCGTGTGCCCCGTTCCTCCGCGGTAATTTCCGTGGGAGTCGACGTAACCGTGGACGGCGCTGTGTAGCAAGGAAGTGGTCAAATAGGCGACCTCCGGAGCGAGAACGGGCTCGGAGATCGTTTGAAAGACCTCGCTTTCTCCGTGCACCGATTCGATGCGGTTTAGAAAACGGGGTTCAGCGAGGTCGCCGTGGGCGGCAAAAGTGGCATAGGCATTCGTGATTTCGATGGGGGGCATTTCACTGGAACCCATGACCATGGTGTGGTTTTCGACCAATGGGCTCTTGACGCCGATGCGCTGGGCGAAGTTGATGGCCGAAGAAATGCCCACATCGTCGAGGATTCGAACGGCGACGACGTTTCGGCTCGCGGCCAGGGCTTCGCGAACCCGGATGGGACCACGCCACTCGCCGTCGGCATTGCGCGGTGACCAGTCGGTTCCGTCGTACATTTGAAAGACGGTGGGGCTGTCGAGGTAGATACTCGCCGGGGACATGATGCGATCTTCGAGGGCGGCGGCAAAGACGAGGGTCTTAAAGGCGGAGCCGGTCTGCCGGAGTGCCTGCGTGGCGTGGTTGTACTCGCTGGTCTCAAAATCATAACCGCCAACCATTGCCACGACCTCTCGGGAGTGTGGATCGAGGGAGATGACAGCGGCCTCGGCGGCGGTTTCAAAGCGCACGTCGACCGGTGCTTCACTGTCGTGGGTGATCGTGGAGGTTGGTTGTACGCGGATCACATCGCCGGGCTCTAAGGCCTCGTCGAGTGTTTGGGCATCCGAGCCCTCGCCGAGTATTCGGGTGCGCGGCTCGAGCAGAAGGTTGGCGTCGAATTCACCGACGCGAAGGTCGACGCGGTCCTCCTCGACATCGACGGCCGTGATGACTCCTTCGTAGACCTCGATGGGGCGCAATACCCCGTCAGCGTCGTCTGCCACGGCGGCGACAAATTCGTCGATCTCCTCTTCGTCGAGCTGTCTGGCCGGTTCAAAATAACCCTGGCGGGCGTCGTATTTGCGAAGGCCCATCCGAGCTGCTTTTTCTGCAGCTTGTTGCTTTTCGAGATCCAGCGTGGTGTGAATCCTCAAACCACCCTCATAGAGAGTATCGCGGCCGTATTCGTCGATAATTTTGAGTCGAATATACTCCGCGAAATAGGGTGCCTTCCCCAGATGGGGAGAGGTGACGCTGCGCGGGGTGGTCTCGATCTCCGATTCCAGGGCTTCGCGATAGGAGCCCTCGTTGATAAAGCCATTTTCCCACATCTGGCGCAATACGTAGGCTCGGCGTTGTTCGGCCCGCTCCGGATTGCGCAGTGGACTGGCCCCTTCGGGACCGGCGGTCATGCCGGCGAGCAGAGCCGACTCCTGCAACTCCAATTCGTCGACATCTTTGCCGAAATAAAATAGAGCGGCTTCGCGCAATCCGTTGTGGCCGTGGCCCAGGTAGATGGTGTTGAGATACATATACAGGATATCCTCTTTGGTGAGGTTTTGCTCCAGCTCTCGTGCGAGGATGATCTCCTGAATTTTTCGCTCGTAGGCCCGTTCGGGGGTCAAGACGATATTTTTGATCAGTTGTTGGGTGATCGTGGAGGTGCCGCGCATGCCCTGGTCGTAGCGAAAGGCAAAATAGATAGCGCGGATCATGCCCAGATAATCGATGCCGTCGTGGGTCATGAACTCACTGTCCTCGGCGGCCAAAAAGGCCTGCTGGACCTGTGTGGGGATTTCCTCGAGGGGGACCAAAGTTCGGCGCTCGCCGGGCACGTGGTATTCGGCGATGAGTTCGCCGCTGTCGGCATAAACCCGGGATAGTTGGGGTGGATCGTAGTCCTCGCGGTCCATCAGTTCCGGAAGATCGCGACCGTAGTAATAAAAGAGCCCGGCGACGCCGGCGACGCCGGTGACACCGGCGAGAGCGACGAGGATGACGAGCCACTTGAATAGACCCAATAGGCGACGAAGAAGGGTTTTCTTTTTTGGAGCCGGTCGGCGGCGTGCCATATAGATATCCTAAGGGAACTTCATCTGTGCACGGAGTATGAAACCGGGGTGGGTCGACTTGTGATTCCGACGCGTTCAGTCGAGCTCAATGATCCTGATGGACTGAGGGGGTCGAAGCAGATGGTCGAAACTCTCAACGCAGGGTAAAAGGCCACCCCGGAGTGTCAAGGTAGTGTAACCGGGAAGTTTTTCCACTTTTCATCGCCGTTGGCCGGTCCCCTTGCGGGGAATCGGAAGGAACCTTGCCAAAGTCATTGTCGGCGCCTATTTCCTGTGGCCCATTGGGTGTTTACGGGTCCTTCGACCAAACCAGCGAGGATTGCATGACCGTCAACCTTTCAGAGTCCGGCGCCGAGCAGACGGTACCCGTCGAAGAGGGGGCCGGGCAATTGGCTGATCTGGCGGAGAATATCAGCAGTGTATTCTTTGGAAAATCCCGGGTCGTCCGGTGGACACTGGCCAGCGTCGTGGCCCGGGGGCATATCTTATTTGAGGATGTGCCCGGTGTCGGCAAGACCACGCTCGCTCTGGCAATGGCCAAGAGTCTGGGATTGAGCTTTCAGCGGATTCAATTTACCAGCGATTTGCTGCCCAGTGACATATTGGGCGTATCGGTCTATTCGGCGAAGTCCGGAGAGTTTTCGTTTCGTCCGGGACCGATCTTTTCGGGGCTCGTGTTGGCCGACGAGATCAATCGGACCACACCGAGGACCCAGTCGGCACTGTTGGAGGCGATGAGCGAGGGAAGTGTCAGTGTCGACGATCAGACGCGAGCGTTGCCCGAGCCCTTTATCGTGGTGGCCACGCAGAATCCACTCGACCATCACGGCACTTACCCACTGCCGGAGAGCCAACTCGACCGCTTTATGCTTCGACTTTCCATCGGTTATCCCGGCGGTGACGTGGAGCGAGCGATATTGATGGAGCGAAGCTTTCGCGAGCCCGTCGAGGAGTTAGAGGCCGTTCTGGACGCAGATCAACTTCGTCGATTGCAATATACAGCAGCCCAGATCACGGTCGATGAAAGTGTGGTCGACTATATCTTGAAGATTGTGGAGGAGACGCGAGAGCATCCCCGGATTCGCATTGGGATCAGCACTCGGGGAGCCCTGGCGGCGGTGCGGATGGTGCGGTCGATTGCCCTTTTGGAGGGACGGGACTACGCCATCCCCGACGACGCGCGCGAGATCATTGTTCCCTGTTTGGCTCACCGGCTGAGTTTGAAGTCCGGAAACCAGGATCAGGCCGGCGCCGAGGCCCTCGTCGAATCGATCGTCGCCGAGGTGGAGATCCCCACGTAGAGAGGGAATTCAATGAGTGAAGTGGGTGTTCTGAATTCTTGATGCTTGACCGGATGCACCGGTGTTACAACGATTCGGTAGACGAGTTTCTGGCGGGTCGGGGGGCTCATATTGAAAAGCTCATGACATCTATTTTGTTCGGACCTCACAGAGGAGATTGCGCAATGCCCGAAAAAACACTCTTTAAAAGCGAAAGTAAATTCAGTCGTTCCAAAATTGCCAATTACCTGCGGTCGGTGGCGGATTCACTGGAGTCCGGAGACCCGATTACATTGAAGTCCGGCGATCAGTCCGTGACGGTCGATCCGCCGGGACAGGTGACCTTCGAGGTGGAGGTCGAACGAGAGGGGCGCCTTGGTCGGCCGGGGGAGTTGAGCATCGAGTTTGAGCTGGAATGGGATGAAGCCGATTCCGGCAAATCCGGTGGTGGCGACCTGGAGATTAGCTGACCGAATAGAAGCGGCCGCGTCGCGCTCGGAATCATCTGCGCCGTAGGGCGGAGATGACGGACTGC
>SKPJ01000239.1 GCA_007119595.1 Myxococcales bacterium | reverse complement strand
CCAGAACCCGATCCTGAACCAGAACCCGATCCTGAACCAGAACCCGATCCTGAACCAGAACCCGAGTCCGACTCCAGGCCCGGGTTGGACTTCCAACTCGACACAGAGCCCGTTCGCCAGCCCGATCCTGAACCAGAACCCGATCCTGAACCAGAACCCGAGTCCGACTCCAGGCCCGGGTTGGACTTCCAACTCGATACCGACCCTGTGCGCCAGCCCGAACCCGATCCCGCCCCCCCGCCTGACTCCACAGATGACGAGGAAGCAGAAGACGACGACGGCGATCACATCCTCGACCCATTCGGCTGATCTCGGCCCTTTGTCCCTCACACGGAACCGTGTCCATGCCCATTTTCGTACTGCAGCGTAAACTACATCTGCTCATCGGGGCCGCACTCTTCAGTGTCTTTTGCGCGAGTGCTGTATTGTCTCCGTCAGTCGCCGCCGCCCAGCAAGAAGATGAGGAGTACGCCCGAGAACTCTTTGCCGAGGGACATGCTCATTTCGACGAGGGCGAATACGATGCGGCCATCGAGAAATTTCTGGAGGTCTACGAAATCCTCGATGCGCCGGCGCTCCTGTACAACATCGGGGAGGCCTATCGTCGGGCTGATAAACTGGCGGAGGCAGAACAATATTATCAAGACTATATCAACGCCGCCCCGGATGCCCCCAATGCCGACGATGTCGTGGAGCGAATCATCGACATTCAACAGAAACGAGCTGCCCGTAAGGCGAGCCTTGACATTTCCACCGACCCCTCCGGTGCTGAGATCTTCATCGATGACGACGAGGAAGCGCGATGCCAAACGCCGTGCCGAATCGACCTCGACCCCGGCCCATATACAGTGCGTGCAGATCTCGATGGTCATCACTCGTTTAATGAAGACCTCGCACTGGAGGCCCGTGAAGACCGTGTGCTCGAAACGAGACTGGAGCCCGAAACCGCGATGGGACGGCTCTTCGTCACCACCGATGTAGACGATGACGTAACCCTCGTCGTCGAAGGACAACGTCACAGCTTACCTCTCTTTGACGGCATTGAGGTGGAGGCCAAATCCCAGACCATCAGTCTTTTATGGGCTGGCGACCGCGTCGACCACAGCATCGACGTAGAGGCCAATGAGGACCTCCATCTCTTTGTGCCCATCGGGGCAGCCGGTGCGGAGTTGACGTTTTTGCAGGGCGCCGCCATCGGCTTCGGCGGCACTTCCCTGGCGCTGGCGGGAGCAGGTATCATTGCCGGTATGCAGGCGAGCTCGACAAATGATTATCTCGCAGAATACGAGCAGGTCCATGGCGAGGAAGATACGAATGTCGCGATCGTCGGCGAGCGACAGACACAACTTCGAAACAACCTGTTGCTGGGAGCCGCCGCGACCCTGACCATCGGCGCCGGATTGTGGGCCTTTGATATGTTCCGAAGTGACGACTCCACCGACCTCGAACCGACCCTGGATGACAATCCAAGCGGTTTTGATTCATCGCGATGAGTGGAATGCGATCAAACCAAAAACCTGACTCCCTGTACGGTGCGCAATAATTCGTATGCGTCGAGGACCGTATCCGCATCCTCCACATAGGCTGCCAGTGTCACCGAGACATGCCGCCCCGCGGTGCTTTCCCGCGTCTTGACATCCAATTGGTGTTCACGCCCCATGGCGTTGATCGCCGCCTGAACGACACGGGCAATAAAGTCCTGCGTATTGTCCCCGATGACCTTGAAGATATAGGTCTCCGGAAAGGAGTGCACGGCAGTTAGCCGTTGGTACATCGTGGTTCGATTCGTCATCGTCGTGGCTGGGGCTGGTGGTAGCGTCAGCTTGTTGTCTTCCGTAATTATAACGATTACCTACTCATAAAACATCCCGATGGCTTCATTTCCCGCTCTCATTTTGGCCAGTTCCTCGCCCTATAAGCGCGATCTTTTGGGGCGTCTGGGCCTTCCATTCAGGGCTGTATCCCCGGAGCTCGACGAGCGCCGTGGCCCTGGTGAGTCTCCGCTGAAGATGGCGCGGCGTTTGGCCGCCGACAAAGCCGATGCCCTGACCGACGCCTTTCCGGAGGCCGCAATCCTGGGAAGTGATCAGGTGATCGCCCTTGGAGACCGTATTTTCGGCAAGCCCGGCACAGCGCAGCGAGCGGTCGAACAACTGGGCGCGTTGCAGGGCCGAACACACCAACTCATCACGGCCGTTCAACTTCGAATGCCCGACGGTTCGCACCACCGGGCGGAGGCGAGCTATCAAATGCAGATGCGTTCTCTGAACCCCGATCAGATCCGGGCCTACGTCGACGAGGATCACCCCCTGGATTGCGCCGGTGCCTACCGCATCGAAAAGGCCGGCATTCGACTCTTTGAGGCGACCCGTGGCGACGACCCGACAGCCATCGAGGGCCTGCCACTCATATCTGTGTGGTCGATATTACTCGCCGCCGGATTCCATGATGAATGACGCCCATCCCTTTGCTCGTTATCGCTCGATAATTCCCCGGTGGGATGACTTTCAACGCGCCCTCGACCGTCCGCTTCCCACCTGTGTATGGGCCAACCCCTTGAAGATCACGCCCCCCGAACTGGAGGCCCATTTACGGGAGCAGGGAATCACCTTCGAACCCGTCGGCTGGCGCCCCGGTGCATATCGACTCCAGGGTGTGGCCCGACCGGGCAGTCGTCTCGCCTACCTGGCCGGTCTCTACGAAATTCAAGAGGAGGTATCGTTACTCCCGGTCGAACTTCTCGATCTGAGCGCCGGACAGCGTATCCTCGATCTCTGCGCCGCCCCCGGCAGCAAGACCGCTCAGATCGCGACCACCGTCGGTCCCCGGGCGACGATCGTCGCCAATGACCGTAATTTTCGACGCATGCGCCCCCTGGGACGCTCCCTGGACCGGCTGGGCATTACCAATACCACCATGATGACCGCCGATGGCACCAATCTTCCCGGTGACATCGGGAAATTCGACCGTATTCTCGTCGACGTCCCCTGTTCATGTGAGGGAACGTCGCGAAAAAACCCCGATGCCACAGCCGCCACCGAAGACGATTTCGCCAGACTGTGCTCGGTCCAACGAGCCCTTTTAAAACGAGCCCTCGAATTGTGCCGTGTTGGTGGTCGAGTGGTATATTCGACCTGTACCTATGCCCCCGAAGAAAACGAAGCCATCGTCGATTCCATCCTCCAAGAATTTGGCTCCCGCTACCACCTGGTACCGGCCCGATTGCCGGGCTTTGCAGCATCGTCAGGTCTGGTAACATGGCGCGGCGAGCACTTTGATCCACAGCTCAAAGATGCCCTTCGCGTCTATCCCCACCAGCACGATACGGGTGGTTTCTTCGTCGCCGCGCTGCAGAAGAGCTCGGATTGAATATGGATATCATTCCCGTTACCGCAGACGACCTTGATTTGTCGCTTCATAGCGACCTATTGGAAACCCAAAACCTGACCCTGGTGGCCTCCGATCCGCTGCTGGCGCACGTTAATGCCCGGTTTGGCTTTCCCGCCGGGCTCTTCGATGAGCTGGTCTTCCTTCAGTGCAGCCACAAGATCATCCGAGCTGCATCTCGGCCGCTGCAACTACCGCTTGCTCCACAGATCGATCGCACGGGCATCGACTTTTTGCGCATCGACATGGCCAATCCGCGCATGACAACCTCGGCGATGATGACCTGGGGCCGCCACGCCACCTCCAATGCCGTAGACACCAACCAGGAGCAATGTCTGGACTATCTGCGTCGCCTGCCCATTGATCTGACACCGGATCAACTTCGCCGCTGTACCGGCCGGGGCTTCGTGATTGTCCGACACCTCGGTTACCCCCTGGGGGTCGGGTTTTTGGAGTCCACCCGGCACAGCGATCAAAATTGTGGTCACCTTCGAAGTATGTATCCCAGCGCATTCGCCGCAGACCTGGAGCAAACCACCCCTTTCGGCAATCCATCATGAGTGACAAGCCCACCATCATCGAATCGGACGATCCCGAGCCCACACGGGTCGTGGAACAGGTCTCCTCTCTGGGCACCAGTCCGATGGGAGAATCATTCGAGGTCCTGGGAAGCACTGAAGGCGCAGAGGATATCCTCGACGAGGATTCCGAGGCATCCAAAGATCACTACGTCCTCAAAAAGATCACCCGTGCCCGATTGCGCTCTCCGGAGAAATTCCGCCAAAAATTTGCTTCCCTGTGCCGGCTTCACCACGACAACCTCTGTGCCTATCGCGAATTGTATGTTGGAGAAAAAGCGACTCGCATCACCCGTGATTTTGTCGATGGAATTCCCCTCGACCAATATCTTTTGAAGCCCATCACCGACGCGGAAAGCACTCACCTGGCCCACCTCGGAGATATCTCCGAGGTCACGGAGGAGGAGAAGAGTGCAGATGACGAAGCGACACCGCCGGACTCCGCAGACGAGACGGACGACGACGTCAATGATGATGGGGAACGGGCAGACCATGACGACACCGAATCACCGGTCAATTCAACGACAAAAGGGACCTCAAAAAGCTCCTCGTCCCCCGACGGCCGGGCCTCGTCCCCCGCTGACCCCACTGACGAGGAGGGCAACGAAGACGAACCGTCGCGACCTGACAGCCTCGAGATCCCGGCGGCGCTGTTGGAAGCTCCCGATGCCGCCGATCGCATACTCGATCTCATCATTCTTCGCCTGCACCGCGTCATCCCGCCACTGATCGATGCCCTGGAGTATCTGCATCGATTTCGCCATATTCACGGCAACCTGACGCCCTCCAATATTTTGATCACCGACGATGAACAGGTCATTGTCACCGACTACGGTCTGTACCCGCAGCTTGAAGTCCCCGCCGACTCCCGCCAGCGCTACCCCTGCTATCACGCACCGGAGGTGGAGGACGGCCAATACACCGCCAAATCCGATCTCTATTCCTTGGGAGCCATTTTATTCGAGATTATTGCCAACTGTCGCTACGGGGAGCGACGGCGCATGGATACCCCCTCCAATTCCGACGACTGCTACTCTCCGGTATACCTTTCAGAGATCGCTCCCCATTGCCCGGCAAGCTGGGTGGATCTGATTCACGCCCTGCTGGCCTCCCCCCCTGAAGACAGGCTGTCCCTCGATGACGTCCACCGGCAATTGGCGGCCACCGAAGTCCGTTCAGTCAATATCCCGGCCACCGTCGTTCAGGAACACGAGACCCTTCACGGGCAGAGTGAAAGTCTGAATCAACTCAGCGATCAAGCCCAGACCTGTTCCCAGCAGCGCACCATGGGGATCGCTCTCGTAGAGGGAGAAACGGGAGTGGGAAAGACGGCCCTGCTAAACGCTCTAGCCCGGCGAGCCGCTCAACGGGGCTGGGTCGTACTGCATGGTCGGTTCTTTGACCGGGAGTCGGTGGCCTTTCAGGGCTGGGAGGACATCGCTGCCCGGCTCGCCGAGATCATCGATGACCTTCCGGAAAAAATCCGCGAGCGACTCGCCACTTACCGACACCAATCAGCCCGTTTATTCCCGCAATTGGCCACCGACACGGACTCCCGTGGCGACGTCAACAGGCAGGAGGCAGTCGATGGACTTCGCCAACTGCTGTGTGGGCTCTCCGAACAACGTCCGCTGCTTATCTGTTTCGACGATATTCACTGGGCCGGACGCGACTCCACGCGCCTTCTCGCCGATATTGTGGAGCATCCGGTGGGAATGCGGCTGATGGTCGTGGCCAGTTGGCGGCCCGGTACCACTTCCCCGAGTTCGGAACACCCGTTTTGGGCCGAGATGAATAACGCTCCGATCGATATCAGCCGAGTCTCCATTGAGGGCTTCTCAAAATATGAGGCCCGCGAATACGTATTGACCCACGCCACTCACCTTTCCCTTCGACAAAAACAAAAGGTATTGCGCCGCGGAGGACTCAACCCGCTTCTCATCGACGAATTGATCTACGAACTCGATGAAACCGCCGAACCGGCTCCGGTAGATTCCGGCGAAGCCATTGAATCGGCGGCAGTCAAGACATCGGCCCCACAGGGCGACGACCACTTTCTTCGATCCTTTATCGAACAGCGTCTCAACGAATTATCGCGTAGCGAACGTCTGGTCATTCAACTGTTGGCGGTCGCTTCTGCACCGCTTTCGGCATTTCTTCTGGCGGTGGCGATGAAACGGGAGTTGGGCGCCCAGACCTCCGATTTTGTCACGGGACGTGAGGTCGCCGAATCACTGGTGGAGCGGCGGCTTGCCCGGCGAACACGTCGGGTCGACCCCGCCTCCGATGAATCGGCGCCCTACGTGATCGTTCACGATTTATGTCGTCGAGTCGTCCTCGACGAATTGGGCCATGACCACCACGCGCGCCTGTGCGGACTCGTCGCCGATGCCCTGGCGGAACAAGATCAACCAACCGATGATCTGCGCTTTGAGTATCTGCTGCGTGCCGGCCGCGATGAAGAGGCATCCCGGGTGGCCAAGACCGTAGCTCGCACCGCTTTAGAGCGCTTTGCCTACCACCGATCGGCCTTGTTGTGGCAATGGCTCACCGAGAGCGAAGCATCACAGGTCAGTGGACTAAGCGACGAAGAGCGCGACCACTACGCACAGGCACTTTTCGGCGCCGGTCGCTTCGCCAGTGCCATCAGCCAACTGGACCAACTGCCACAGTCAAGCTCCGCCAGCACCACTGCGAGCCGTCACCGGCAACGAGTACGAGGCCAGTTGTCACTTGGCGATCGCCAGGCGGCTGTGGATGCTCTGGACGACGCCCTATCGTCGATGGCCTCCCATCCCTATTGCGACCGATCCATATTGAATTGGCCCGGCGATCTACGTCGCCGTGTTTCCGCGACCATCGGTCGCTGGTCGGACGCCACGGCCATCGCAACCGAAGATAGCCCCGATGACGATCAGGCTGCGGTAGCACATCTCGTCGACTTTTCCCTTCAGGCCGGCCCCTTTTTGATCAGTGAGGCCCAACGGTCATTGGAACATCGATTCGCCTCCATCGCCCTGCAACAGCAGTCCAGCGATCTGCTGGCTCGTGATCGGCTCTGGATGATCGGCCCCCCCTGGCTTCCCTTCCTCGTACGTGATGGCAACAAACTCGACCGGTGGGCCAAACAGGCAGCCACTCTCTGCGAACCGATCGACGATCCCGAGGCCCGAGCTCGGACCCTGGAGATCAAAGCATTGCTGCACCGCCACCGCGGAGAGCTGGAGGCCTGCGCCGATTCGATCGACCAAGGATGGCAACAGCTACAACATGGAGCCATCTGCAATGCCATGCTCCGCGCCCGACTTCAAATGCTTCGCGTCGATCACGCCCTTTGGCTAGGCGACATCGAGTCCGTCGCGACGATCGTCGATCAATCGATCCACCACTTTCGTCATCACCGCTGGTTGTCTGTACTGGCACTGCTGGCGCGTTGCCATCGAGATCTACTGGTCGGCGCACTCGACAACGCCCACCGCGGCATCGACGAGATCGAGGATTTCTTCGGTGAGAGCCGAGATTGTCTGGCCCATCTGTGGATGATGGATTGCCGCACCCGGTTCAATATCGCCCGCGGCCGGCCGGAGGTCGCAGTGGCTCAGTGGGATCTGCTATTGGATAGAGCCTATGGTCGATCGCTTCGTCGGCTGCCCAGCGCGCGATATCTCATTCATCTCAATCTCGCCCGCTCTCTGGCCGCCCTGGCTCAGCGCCAGAGCACGCTGGAGGAAGTCCACCGTCGAGAATCCATTCGTCGTCTCCGTCGCTCCCTTCGCCGCCTGGGCGATCTGGAAGACTGGCTCGGCGCATTGGAGCGCGCTCAACTGGAGCGCCTTCGCTGTTGCTATGCCCTGATCGAAGATCGCGCTCAACGAGCGCTTCGCCACGCCGAAGAGGCCATCGATATATTTGACGACCCACCGCCGGTGGTAGAGGCGATGAACCGGGAAGCCCTGGGATTCGTTCAACTGCGCCTGGAACACCCCGATGCTCGTTCAACGCTCGAACAAGCCCGCGCGACCTATCAACGGTGCGGTGTATACCTGCCGCTGGTCCTCGAGGGATGGCCGGTCCCTCGATCTCATGCCCGCCTGCGCGAAGATCCCGAGTAGTAAGAGGTCATATCACAGGCCCTGATGCCACACCCTCAACACAAGGACATTCGGTGGCGTCGCTCCCTGCGGCTCCACCTCCTCCACAAATGCGGAATCTGGAGTGCAATCCCCGGTTGTTCCCACTTGCTCCATCGCATACACTCGCCGGTCAGAGGACTCATCCAGTTTTCAGACATCACGGAGTTGACGGTGCAAACACGGCTACTCGAACTCCTCAACGCCATCGACGAGGCCGTCGAGCAAGAGGATCATTCCCGGGCGCTGCAGTTGATCTTAAACAATTGGTACAACCTGCCGGACCCGGCGCCACTGCGGGAGCGCACGGCCATGCTTTTGGCCACCGTGGGGCGAAAGCGCGAAGCCGTCGAAGTCTACAGCCGAGTCGCCCGCCACTACGCCAATGCCGGCTTCCCGACCCGTTCGCTGGCGGCGATAAAACAGATGCAGAGTCTCAACCCGTCGTCGACTCAGCTTCTCGATCACTTTACCACTCTGTACTCGGTCCGCAGCCCGTTTTTGGAGCGCGATCTACAGCAACCGACCATCCCCAACCTCGCTGCCCCCCCGGAACTGGAGTTGTCGCAGACCGAAGACACCGACGAGTTATTCTCCCAGGCCGTGGAACGGGCTACCGATCCCGAAGGAACCGCCGAACGGCCGGGCTCGTTGCCGGCGCTTCCCCTGATGAGTTTGCTTCCTCCCAAGGCATTGCGGCGACTTCTGGATTTTGTGGAATATGAAATCTATGCCGAAGTCCAGCCCGTGATCACCGCCGAGGACCGCCCAAAGGACCGCGATCTCTTCTGGGCAGTTAGCTCCGATCTCATCGCCCATGACGATGACGAACAATTTATCATCCCCGCCGGAACCCTGCTCGGCGTCAGTGCTTTTCGAGCCCAACCAGCTCCCCCCAAATACCGAGTCACCAGTCAAAAGGGCAGTGAGTGTCTGCGCCTGTCTCGAACAGCCGTCGAGGAGTTGACCCAACAATTTGGTGACCTCCCCAATCGGTTGGCGACCCTTTATCGCCACGCATTGACGAAGCGGCTCTTTGAGCGCCACCCCATGTTCGCCGAACTCGACGAGCAGGCCATCGAGAAGTTGCCCACTCGACTCACGGGCTTGCGCCTGGATTCGGAGACTATTTTCATCAAGCAGAACAAGGTCAGTCCCGGGCTTTATATTCTCCTCGACGGAAGCGCCGATGTCGTACGCCAGGCAGAGGGAACGGAAGTCACCATCGAAACGCTGCAGCCCGGAGATATGATCGGAGAAATCGGACTCGTCGAGCCCCGCCCCACCGTCGCCACCGCCATCACCAACACAGCCTGCCATCTCTTGTTTTGCCCCCGCGACGACTTCGTCGAATTCGCCGCCCGCCACCCTTCGATGCAGACCTTCGCCGAAAACCGGGCCCGCCAACGCATCGAGTTTATCAACGAAAAACTCTCGGACTCCGATTTGGAGCCCTTGGCATAATCAGCTATTGTATGAGCGTCGACATCGACGGGGAGACCCGTTGTCGGGAATGGACCCGGTGATTACTTTGGTTTTGTATCTAGTGGTCACCTGGCACACCCCGGGTTCGCCGTTTGAGTTCACCTTCCACAGAGGATCTGGACGGATGATGCGTATACCTACCCTTCGTCATTTCGCACCGGCCGCCATCGTTCTGGGCGCCGCCTTTGCCTGGTCGACCACGGCCACCGCACAGGCGCCGAGCCCCGACGGGCACATCGCCGAAAAACAACCCTTTATGGAATGTCTCGACGGCGCCGAGCCGACGACCCAGAACGTACCGGCCGTCGATATCTCGGGCCTCGACGAGATCCCCCACGACATGGTGGTCATGGACACCAATCCCGATTGGGACGAGGTGGTTATCGACTTCCGTGACGACCTCTCCGAGGAGCGAATCGTCGCCTACACGGACTCCATGGGATTGGATGCCCGCCTCAACAGTGAATTTAGCGCGGACTCCAATCTCTACGTCGCCCGCGTCGAAGAGGGGGCGGTGCCCTATGTCAAAGATTGCCTGCGGGCGACGGCTCCCGAAGGCAAGATCAAGCATATCGAGGAGAATTTCGAGTACCGGATACAGGAATTTGTCCCCGACGACCCCCTCTACCAATATCAGTGGAACTTCAAACAAGTCGGCGCCGAGCGAGCCTGGGAAATCAACAGCGGCCGCGACGCCGTGGTCGCCGTCATCGACACCGGTGTGACCGTCGAAAGCGCCCCCGATCGAGGGATCAAGGTGGGCCCCGATATGAAAGACGTGCGCACCGTGGCGGGCTATGACTTCGTCGACGACTCCGATTTCGTCTATGACGGACATGGTCACGGCACCCATGTGGCCGGTACCATCGCACAGGCCACCGACAATGGATACGGCGTCGCTGGGCTGGCCTTCGAGGCCCAGATCATGCCGATTCGAGTTCTCAACGATCAGGGCTTTGGATCGGTGGCCGATATCGCTGACGCCGTGCGCTTTGCAGCCGACAACGATGCCGACGTCATCAATATGAGTCTTGGCGGCCCCCTTCCCAGTTGGGTTTTGAAACGGGCTGTGGACTACGCCCATAAAAAGGGAACCCTCGTGGTCGCCGCTGCCGGCAATTCGGGCAAAAAAGCACCGGGCTACCCCGCGGCTTATAAAAACGCCTTTGCAGTCGCCGCCACCCAATACGATCAGCACACCACGTTTTATTCACAATGGGGTGATTTCGTCGATATCGCCGCCCCCGGTGGCAATACCCGGGTCGATCAAAATGGGGACGGCCGACCGGATGGGATCCTACAGGAGACACATCCCCGCGGTGGAAAAACGGACCAACATGAATTCGCCCTCTATATGGGCACCTCCATGGCCAGCCCCCATGTGGCGGCCGCTGCCGCAATGGTCATGAGCGCCGGCATCACCCAGCCCGACAAGGTCAAACAGATACTGCGCGACAGCGCCGACGACTCGATGCGCGAGCATTATAGCGACGAGGAATTCGCCCAGCGCTACGGTGCGGGATTACTTCAGGTCGATGCAGCCATCAGCCAGGCCACTCGCGGGCAGGGGATGACTCGCTTCGGTGGCGCCCTGGCCCTTGTATTACTCACCCTTATCGGGCTGCGCCGACGCGACAAATTAGCTGCCAACGCACGGGACATCGCCGTATTGACCGGCACCTCGGCGACGGTGGCTGCGGGCTTGTTCTTTTTGCCCCTGTTGCTGCCCGCCGGCGGCACCTTGGGATGGCTCACCGCTCTCGTTGCCCAACCGCTGGCGTATGCCGACGCCGCCGTGGTGGGATTTGGCTCCAGCCTCAACCCGCTGCTGGCCAGCTTTCTGCTCCCGCTGGGCGCTTACGCCCTTCTGGCCGGACGACGCCTGGGTCGCATCGTCGCCTCTGGCGTCGCCATCGGTATGGCTGCCTTCTGTCTGACCGAGGCATTCGTGATGACCTCTGATGTCGCTTGGATTCCGGGCCTCGGTGGAGTGCTCGATAGCACCTGGCTGGTCGCCAATGGACTCCTCAGTCTGCTCATCGGCTATCTCGGCTTGAAGCAGAAATAATCCGGTCGGCCAAATCAAGAAAAGTAAAAGCCCGGCGAGGCTGATTTGCCTCGCCGGGCTTTTTCATGCCCTAAATCGCTTGTATTTATACCGAAAATTCCGGCAGCCGATCGTTGATGACGTGCGAGCGCAGCCAGTCGCGCAAGCGAATGAAGCTGCCATGAGAAATATTCGTAAACCGCACTCCCACCGAGCCGTCATCGTCGTAGACCTTTTCCCCGGAGACCCAGATGGGCTCGGCGTCGCCGGGCAACGCAAATTGCAACTGCACCGTTTTTCCCTCCGCCTCATAGGCTTCCGTGACACGACGCAATTTCATTCCTCCAAGTGATACATTCTCCGAGCGACACACATTGGTGTGTCCATCCTCGACTTTGTTCAAGATGATATCGCAATTGACACGTGCCTGATTTCGTTGCTCACTCATCGTTAACCTCCTTGTTCAAACCACTTTCATCCCGTGGCCTCCTTGCCGTCGGGCTTGTCACATCATTGATACCACGGTTGAACGGGGTCACAAGAATTTGGTTTCGTCATCGTGATCCGGCACTGTTTACGCCCGTTCTACAACCAATTGCAACGGGACCAGTCTCACTGCTACCCTGTCGTCGAATCGACGGGTCTTATATCTTCAATGATCATCCATTTACTGACTTTCCAAAAAGCAATTCAATGAACCAACAGATCGAACAAACCATTGATGAGAGTCCTCTCTTCAAACACCTGTCCAATAAAGAGCGGACCGAACTCGCTGACGCCAGTCGACTACAGACCTATGCGTCACGGCACAAAATCATTGAGGAGGACAGCTCCGTTGACGCCCTGTATATCGTCCTGCAGGGACGCGTCCGTGTCTGGACCGACGGTCCCAAGGGAGAAGTAGAGCTCAAGCAGATGGGACCAGGTGCATATTTTGGAGAGGTCTCGTTGATGAGCGGCAATCGAGCCACCGCCACGGTCCAGGTGACCAAGGGACCGGCCAAGGTCGTGGCCATCGATCGCGACAAGCTGCTGGAGTTGGTTGAAACAGACGAAAAAATTCGAAAAATGCTCCAGGGTGTCACCCTGGCGCGTGCCAAAGATACGATCGGAAAGGTCTTTAAGTAATGCGTAATCCCGTGATTTCAGTATTCTGTCTATCCTCCCTGCGCCACCAACTGCGGCCGATTTGCATGGCCCTGATTGTCCTGTTCGTCATTTCTTGTACGGAGGACGACAACGGCTATCAGTTGCCGCCAGAAGGCGATGATCGACCTTGGATTCTCGTCGATCTACTGCATACCGATATCCAGACCCCCTATATGCGCTTGCATCGCGACCAATTCCGCTATCAGGGAAGCTACGGATATCATCGGCTCTTCAATCATTTCCAGGAGCATGATTATCCCTGGGCATCCACCGAGGAGACACTCTCCCTCCCCCGTTTGGAACCCTATGATATCCTGTTTATCAACCTGGTCCACGATCGAAACCCGGATTTCACTCCGAACGAGGTCAAGGCGATCAAACAATTCGTTTACGATGGCGGAGGCCTCTTCGTCATCGGCGATCACACCAATGTGTATCGCCACGCGGAACGGATCAATCGCTTTTTGGTCCCCATGGGACTCCGGATGATGTACCACACCGCCGTGGATTATCCCCCGTTTCACTCCGTATCCGGTCTGGGATGGATCATCATGACCGATTTCTCGGACCATCCGGTCAACGAGGGAATAGAAATGATTTCCTTTAAGACCGGCGGCCCCATCGAATCGGAAAACCCCGAAGATGACCTCGCGTTCACCTCTGAGGAGAGCTTCGCCGACTACTGGGACGAGGATAGCGGCGTGGGATTTTACGGCACCTGGAGTCAGGGCGAGGACAAAGAACTCGAGCCCTCGGGACCGCTATCGGTGGCGGCGGCCACCGAATACGGTGAGGGACGGGTCGTCCTTGTGGGAGACCAAAATATCTTCGGTGACGCCTGGCTCAATCTCGGTCACAACTTCGAGTTTGCCGCCAATATCGTGGAGTGGCTCGCCGGAAACGAGGACGCAGATGAACCACTTCGCAACAAACGCCGCCAGGGCCACAACATCGCATTCGAATCCGGTGTCAACTTCTACCAGACCGCCCGAAATAGCCATCGGGCCGGTTATTACACCACCTATATCGAGACCCAACGAAACGAGGAAATTACAGCTCGTGCGACCCCGAGTCTGGAAACGCATAATGTGGATACCCTCGCGTTTCTGTCCTCGGACATCGAATTCGGCGAACCCGAACTCGATGATCGCGTCTATAGTAGCGACGAGTTGGACACCATCGAGCAATACCTACACGACGGTGGACAGGTTTATATCAGTTTTCAGGCCGACAATATCCCGGAACCGACTCAGCAGTTGCTGGCGACATTGGCCGAGGATTTCGAGCTTCAGATAGGAGATTCAACATGGACTCCAGGGGACGACACCTATCCCGAACCTCCTCGCGCCCAGGGATTTCACCCCATCTCCTCGCCGTTCCTCGACGTCGAAGGAAAGCATCTGGGAACCCTCGGCCCAGGCGAATTCCCTCCCCATACTGCTTCGGAACGACAGCAAACACGGGCTCACCTGGCAGAATCACGGGATATGCCGCTCGATGAAGTCAGCGTCGACTCCGACGATATCTATCGCTATCTGGCCGATGACTATGAGCCCGATCAATTTCAACCCGGCGGTAGCCGTGAGAATGTCAATGTCTATCTCTTCGATCTCACTATTGATTGGGGAGAGCCATTTCTCGAAGCCGAACTCCCCGATGGTACGACCTCCATCGCCCATCGAAAGTTCGTCGGCGACGGGGAGTTGATTATCTTCGTTCAGGACGGATTCTGGCGAAACTGGACGATGGGCGGCAATGAACTGCTTCGACATCACTCTTTTTTCCGTCGCGATATCGTGGAATTCCATCACCAGTTTTTGGACTATCTTCGCGAGGAATGACGTTCGTTGATAAGGCCCTGTTTGCAGTAGCGCACCGCCAGCCAATTGGCGGCGGTATCAAACGCCAATGAGGATCACGATGAGACGCTTATTATTATTTACGATTTGTGCTTTTTTTGTGCTCACCTCGAGCGCCAGCGCAGCCACTGTGGCCAAACACGATCTTACGACACTGGTGGATCAGTCGGATACCGTAGTTATCGCCGAAGTCACGACTACGGACTCCACGCTCGAAGACGATGGTCGGGTCTATACCACCATCGAGTTTCGAGTCGCCGAAGTCTTGAAGGGACAGGCTGGAAAAAAGTTTTCGATGCGCCAGATCGGTGGCCGAGCCGATGGCCTGGCCACCCGTGCACCGGGGATGCCGGAATTCACAAAGGGTGAGCGGGTCTTTCTCTTCCTCGCCAATTTTGATGAGCATCCCATCGTGACCGGGTTATCTCAGGGCAAATTCCAGATCGCCGTCGGTCCCGATGAAGAGACGGAGTACGTAGTCCCCCAACTCCACGGACTTCACCTCGTCCAACCCAAGGACCTTCCCCCCCGTCGCACCGCAGAAGACGCCGATTCACCGGACGCCGCCAAAAGTCCTCCGGTAGAGCTGAAGCCACCGACGATCAACGTCCAAGACCACGCTCAGGTGTTTCGACAGGTCCATGAATTTCGCACCTTTCGCCAACAGGTCCAACAGGTCATCGAACAACAGCACGAGGCCACCGAATGAAAGCGCTCACTCCCGGTGTTTCGGTACCCACCACCACAGCGCTGATCTTCCTGCTCCTGCTTTCCGTGGCCCCTCAAGCCGGAGCCGATGAGCTG
>SKPJ01000360.1 GCA_007119595.1 Myxococcales bacterium | reverse complement strand
GTGGGCCAGGTGATCGACGAAGTAGTCGCCGCGATCGGCGTAGCCCTCGGTCAGACGTCGAATATGGCGCCGATCGTCTCCATCCTCCAACTCGTCGTAGCGAACGAGGGCCATGGGATGGACCTTGATAATATTTTCAATGATAAATTCCATCCGCGCCAGACCGACGCCGTCGAGAGGCATCTTCCACCACCGAAAGGCAGCGGCGGGGCTGGCGATATTCATCATAATTTTGGTGTCGGAGTCCGGCAGGGAATCGATGTCGATTTCATGGGTCTCGTAGTCCAGTTCGCCGCGGTAAACAAGGCCTCGATCGCCCTCGGCGCAGGACAGGGTGACCGTCTGTGAGTTGTCGAGGATTTCCGTTGCTTCCGTGGCACCGACGATGGCCGGTACGCCCAATTCACGGCTGACGATGGCGGCGTGTGAGGTGCGGCCACCGAGCTCGGTGATGATGCCACTGGCGCGCTTCATCACGGGGACCCAATCGGGATGGGTGACCGTGGTGACGAGGATGGCTCCATCGATGAAATTATTGCTATCCTCAGGGCTCTGGAGCACACAGACCGGGGCGGAGGTGATGGAATCGCCGATGCTGGTACCCTGGACGAGAACCTCCGAGCGCTCCTTGAGCTCATAGGTCTTCAACGTGGAGGTCACCCGTTGCGACTGGACGGTCTCCGGACGGGCCTGGACGATGAAGAGCTGATCGGTTTCGCCGTCGCGGGCCCACTCGATATCCATGGGGGTGTCGTAGTGGCGTTCGATATCGCGACACCACCGCGCCAACTCCACGATTTCGGGATCGCTCAATACCATCTGTTTTTGCTCTTCAATCGGGGTGTCCACCATGCGCACCGCACGGGTGCCGCCGGCGTAGACCATTTTTTTTGATTTTTGGCCCAGCCGTTTATCGACGATGGGGAATAGGTTTTCGTCGTCGAGCAGGGGTTTAAAGACCGTATATTCGTCGGGCGAGACCGACCCCTGAACGACTGTCTCACCGAGTCCCCAGGCAGCGTTGATGACGACGACGTCGGGAAAGCCACTTTCCGTATCGACCGTAAACGCAACCCCGGAGCCGGAGAGGTCGGAGCGGACCATCTTCTGGACTCCCACAGACAGAGCAATGCCGAGGTGATCGAAGCCCTTTTGCTCTCGATAGCTGATGGCCCGGTCGGTAAATAGGGAGGCGAAGCATCGGCGGCAGGCCTCGAGCAGTGGCTTGTGGCCGTGGACGTTGAGATAGGTCTCTTGTTGGCCGGCAAAACTTGCTTCTGGGAGATCTTCGGCGGTGGCGCTGCTTCGCACGGCGACATCGACGGCCTCCACGTCGTAGCGGCGACTCAATTCGTCGTAGGCTTCGGCGATGGCGCGTCGCGATCGCTCCGAGAATTCGGCATGGAGAATGGCGCCACGAATGCGGCGTCCGGTCTCCGGGAGAGTGGCGTCACCGTTGGAGAGCTTGTCGAGCTCGGTGCTGATGCGATCGTCGAGTTCATTTTCCGTCAAAAAGCGTCGAAAGGCCTCGGCGGTGGTGGCGAATCCGTCGGGCACGGCGATGCCGGCTTCTTTGAGGTTTTGGACCATCTCCCCGAGGGAGGCGTTTTTTCCGCCCACACGCGCCACGTCGCCGGAGTCCACGTTTTCGAACCAGATCACATCGGCATTGTCCTGCACCATTGTCGCCTCCGGGCTTCGAGGAATTTGTAGCCACCATCAAGTGACGACAACCCTAAGCGCGATGGCGAAAGGAACAACTTGTAGTGACGTTCAATGGGCTCAGGTGGAGCTCAGATCAGAAGGGAACATCCAGCGCAGTGTTGATCTCAGCGCGTGCGGAGAAACTTGGGTTTAGGTCGATGCACTGCAGATAGGCTCATCATGCGCGGATCGGTGACGATCGGCGAGATCCGAAAAAACATTTGTAGGACCAACGACTTGTCGGTGCTCACTCGCTGTCTAACGTTGAAGGCGGTAGGTGACAATGAGAGTCCTCCAGCTCGGGAGGCGTGGTAACTCACGACCGCCGAGCGAACGGGACGCCGCCCCGCCAAGTGGCGTGGGGGATGAGACTCCATAAGCGTGAGGAGCACTATGGGTGACAGTGGAGACCAACTGACGATCGTTTCCAATCGCCTCCCTGCCGTACTCAAACGGTGCGATGATGCCTGGCAGGTCGAACCTGGCTCCGGCGGGTTGGTCCAGGCCATGAGTCCTATTTTGTGCAATCGCGGAGGCCGATGGGTGGGATGGCCGGGGGTCACCACCGGGGAGCCCGATGGGTGGGAAAAGGGCCTGCGGCAGGTGGAGGTGGATTCCGGCTTTGAACTGAAGCCGGTGGTGTTGAATCAGCGGGAGTTCGAGCAATTTTACGAGGGGTTTGCCAATTCCGTGTTGTGGCCGCTATTTCACGGCTTTCCCGATCGCTGTGATTTCGATCCCGATTTCTACGCCGCCTACGGTCAGGTCAACGAGAAATTCGCCGACGCCATCGCCGGCGTCGACGACGATTTATTGTGGGTCCATGACTATCACCTGATGGAGGTGGCCCGGCGGCTGCGCAACAAAGACTACGGCGGTCGGCTGGTGTTCTTTTTGCACATTCCGTTTCCGAGCATTGAAAATTTCTCGAAACTTCCCTGGCGTCATCGCCTGCTGACAGATCTGTTGCACTACGATCTCATCGGTTTTCAGACCGAGCGCGATCTGCATCATTTCCAGAATTGTGTAAATTACCTGGGTGTAGGTGCTGCCGAGGAGGACGGGCCATCGCGATGCCATATTGAATTGGGCACCCGAGAGGTGGAAGCCGGGGCCTTTCCCATTGCCATTGACTATCAGGACTTCGCCCGGCGTGCGGCGACCGACGAGGTCAGCCAGCGCGTAGAGGTTCTCCAGGGCGATATCGGACCCTACCAGATGTTGCTTGGCGTCGATCGGTTGGATTACTCCAAGGGACTGATCCACCGTCTTCAGGCTTATGAGATGGCTCTGGAGGAGCATCTCGATCTGCACGAAGAGGTGGTCTTTTTGCAGCTCGTGGTGCCGAGCCGTGAAAATGTCGACGAATATCAGGCGCTAAAGCGGGAGTTCGATCGCATCGTGGGCCGGATCAACGGGCGGTTTAGCACCGCCGCATGGCAGCCCATTCACTATCTATACAATTGCGTGGATCCGGAGCAGCTCTCGGCGATGTATCGGCTTGCTTCGGTGGCGATGGTCACCCCTTTGCGGGATGGGATGAATCTAGTCTCCAAGGAGTTTTGTGCCTCCCAGGTCGATGAAAGCGGGGTCCTCGTGCTGAGTGAGTTCGCCGGGGCTGCCGAGCAATTGGGATCGGGAGCCGTGCTGGTCAACCCCTACGATATCGGTCAGACCGCCCAGGCGATTTATCGGGCCATCACCATGGAGGCCCAGGAGCGCAGCCAGCGAATGAAGTCCATGCGCGAGGTCATCGAGCACAGTGATGTCTATTGGTGGGCCGAGGCCTTTTTGGAGCGGGCTCATCGACAGCAACAAACCGTCCAGGAGCTCTTGACCTCCGATTCATTCCCCTTGGAGCGCCGATCCGTTTGAGCGGCCAAACGCCTCATCAGTTAAATCACGTCCCGTATAGTGCCCGCTGAGTTCTCGCTCCTCTCTGCTCACCCACCAATCTTTATCCATATAGCAAGGTGGCCACGCCCATCAGTGCGATGGAGGGATCGCCGTTGCGGTCGAGTTGTCGATACAGTTGGTGAATGGCGGTTTTTAGACGCAAGGCGTCGAGCAAGGTCGCCAGTGCCTCCGGATCTGGGGGCAGAAAATCCATCGCCGGATAGTCCTGCAAATATCCATGGAGCATCGCCGACGAGGTGGCGACATAGAGGGCCTGGGCGCGATGAAAGAGCCAGGTTTTGCGGCGGCTCTGTGGGTCGACGTGATACTGGCTGCAGTGGTGTTGCAGTGTGGCCAGCGATGCATTGTGCAATGAGCGCATCATGGTCGCCACATCGCGCAGCGGCGAGCGCTTGATGCGGCGTTCTCCCGCGGGCAACCAGGGATGTCCTTCAAAGTCGATGATGATGAAGTCGTCGTCGGTGCGGAGGACTTCCTCGAGATGGTAATCGCCGTGGATGCGCAGACGCAGCCCGCCGACCCCGCGGTCGATGAGGGCTCGAAATCGCTCCACGATCTCATCGTCATGGGCCAGTACCCACCGCGCCAATTGGTAGTTGTGGTCCAGGTCGCCGAGGTGCTTTTTGAGAAGTCGAAAGGTGCGCGCCATCAGGGTGCGCATCGATTGATATCGGGCTCGTTCATAACTCGTATCCAGCGGTAGCGGTCGAAAGGCTACGTCCTCGGTGTCGCTGGCCAATACCTGATGAAGTGAAGCGGTGCGTCGTCCCAGTTGGTGGGCTTCATCGAAAAGGGAATTCATCTCGGACTCACCGAGCAATGACGTCGGCGATCGCTCGATTAATGATAGGGCATCAAGTCGTGGGGATCGAAGCTGAACCAACTCGTCGCCCGAGGCGCCCCGAGCCTCGGGATCAGCGGCCGCAATATACTCGCCTGCGCGATCGCAAAACCAGGT
>SKPJ01000218.1 GCA_007119595.1 Myxococcales bacterium | reverse complement strand
CCGGTTATCGCCGATCTGGCCCGGCAACTGGAGCCGGGACTCGGAGTGGATGCGCAGGCCATCGAGTTGGATCGATGTATGGGAACGGTGGAACATGTATTTTCACATCGGCGCTTGAGGATGCGGGTCCACGAGCTGTCGGTGGAAAAGATCGAACCAGAGCCCCTGGAAGTGAACGACGACCGGTGGCGATGGGTGGAGGAAGACAAACTCCATCAGGTGGCTTCGGCGGCCCTTTTGGAAAAAGTCGAGCGCTTGTGGCGTACTCATAGATAGGGCGATAAAAGAGATGCGATGCCGTCGCGTATTTTGATCAAACGCGGGCGTTGGTCGTACTCCTCGAGGGTCAATTGTTGTGCTTCTTCGATGCGGGACAGCAAATATTGGTCCAATTCGCCAGCCATATCGGGATCCCAGCACTCGAGGTTGAATTCGAAATTGAGTCGAAGGCTACGGGGATCGATATTGGCCGAACCACATAAATACCAGAATTTGTCGACGACCATCAGTTTGGAATGATCGAAGGGGGCAGGGGTATAAAAGATTCGGCAGCCCCTCTCGAGCAGGGGGCGCAGATGAGCCCGTGATGCCCAATCGACGTAGGGGAGGTTGTTGACCTTCGGCAAGATGATGTCGACCCGGGTTCCCCGAAGGGCGGCGACGGCGAGCATAGAAACCATGGGGGAGTCGGGAATGAAATAGGGAGTCATAATACGAATGGTGTCCCGCGCCGACGTGATGGCACCTTTGATGGTCCATCGCAATTTGTCGAAATCCTCATCGGGACCATCCGGAATTCCCCGAGCGAGGGTTTGTCCTGCTGGGTGTAGAGGGGGAAAATAGGATGGGCCACGGAGATCTTCGTCGGTGGCGAATTCCCAGTCATGGATGAAGATCTCCTGAAGATGGGCGACCACCGGTCCTTCGACTCGAAAATGAAGATCGCGGGCCGGAAAGGTGGGGTGCTCTTTGAGGACGTGATGGGAGCGAATATTGATGCCACCGGTGAATCCCACTTTTCCGTCGACGACCATGATCTTGCGGTGATTGCGAAGATTCATGGTCATGATGTGGGGAGGTATCATGGAGGGAAGAAAGCGAGCCACTTTTATGCCCGTTCTCTTCAAGCGGCGAATGATCGAGGGAAAGGAGTAGCGCAGGCCGGCGGCGTCGATGAGCACCCGGACCTCGACGCCGCGCTTTTCGGCGGCTTCGAGGGCCCGCACAAAACTTCGCCCCGTTTCGTCATTGTCGAAGATGTAGGTGGCGAGATTGATGGTCGACTCGGCCTGTTCGATGGCGTCGAGCATCGCCGGATAGGTCTGGTCCCCGTCGAATAGGGGGGAGAGTTTGGCCCCCGGCAATAGCGGGCGCTCTACAACTTCGTCGATCAGAGGCAGCAGGCTCTGAAGGTGTTGGTGGGAGTCGGGAAGAAATTCCAACAGCGACTGCCGGGAGATGGGATCGACCTCCGGGACGCTGAAAAAATAATCCGCCTGTTCCCACAGAGATGCGGCGCGCCGCTTGATGCGATTGATACCGAAGGCGAGGTAGGCCAAGACTCCCATGAGGGGAGCAAGCCATACCAGTGCGATCCAGGCGATCGATGATCCCGGATCGCGGCGCGATAAAATGACGTGAAGGGTGGTCAAAGTCGATGCGCTCAGGGCCAGGACCGTAAAGACGAAGGGGAGATATGGTTCGATCGTCTGGTATGCGTCCACAGCATGATTCAACAACATCGAATTCCAGTTCGTCGAAGTCGGGGCAAAAGAGAAATGGCCGTCAAGAGAGTATGCGGCGAGCGTTTGATCGCCAAGGCCACGCTCAGCCGTGTGATCAGCGATGAAGTGGTGATTCGATCCACTGACAACGGGCGAGAAAGGTGGCGAATTCTTCCGGTTGCAGTGCGTCGTCGAGCCAGTCTCGCATTAGAGGAAGCGGCACCTCGTCGAGGAAGGGACCGGCCCCGAGCTGCCGACTCAACCGGCGGGTATCCTCGGCGATCAGACTTCGGGCATGCTCCAGAATGAGGCCGGAATCCGAGAGTGGATCTTCGTCTGATGGAGGACGTTTTAAGGGGGCGAAAAAGGCGTTTGCCGATCGCTTTAGAAGGTTCTGTTTTCGAAGAACGAACTCCAGTAGCAAGGACCAGCGTGTGCCGAGAAAGTGACCGAGAAGCCAGCTCTGATCGTGGCGTTGATGAAAGCGAATCTCCCGGGGTTCGTATCCCAGATGGGCGGCGAGATGGCGTGCAAGAGTGCGGGAGTACCGCGGCGGTTGGCGGGCGAGAAATGCGGAGTGGGCCTGACCGTCCACACTTTCGACGAAAATCTGGTCGTCGTCTTGGCGCACGATCTCCCGGCGGCGCCCGCCGAGGGCGATGCCCAATGACTCCCCCTGCTCCAATCTATCCTGTTGGCTGTAGTTGAGGGCGACGCGGCCCAGCAATTCCCCTGTGGATTCGTCGTAGACCTCCAGCTCCGGTGTGTCTGCAAAATTGGCGTGCATCAGGCCGTATCGATAGACTTTTCGGGCTCGGTCACCGGGAGCAAAGCGCTTGTGTTGCATGGGGTGGAGATAATCGTTGACGGCCATCTCGACGAGAATGGACTCCACGTCGGCCTCGTGCCATCGGGCGGCGACGGAATCTGGGAGACGCCGGTGGATCGCGGAAGCGTCGACCCAGTTGGAGGGGTTTTGAAATAGGAGCGATAGGGCCTGCTGGGCGATGACGGTGGGCCGAAAGGGAAGGGGATCGGGAAAAAGACGCCCCTCGCCGGCACAGCTCAAAAGGTGTTCAAAGCGATGGTTCTCAAAATCGCCGGTGGCCAGACAGGTCAGCCGCGCAACCTGACCGCGGCGATTGGAGCGACCGGCCCGTTGAAGTAGGGAGCCCACATTGGGGGGAGCACCGACGAGTATGGCGCGGTCGATATCTCCAATATCGATCCCGAGTTCCAGGGTCATCGTGGCGACACAGATCCCGGAGGGGCTGTCGAGAAATTGTTTTTCCGTGCGCAGACGTACCGATCGGGATAGTGAGCCGTGATGGGCGAAGACCCGGCCGGCGAGGGTCGGTTTTTCCCGCAGATGGGCGACCAATTGCTCCACCTGGGCGCGGGCGTTGGTGAAGACCAGAATTTTTCGCGCTCCGTCGACGCCGAAGAGTTCATCGATCACCGCGGCGGCGATCTCTGGATCGGGAGCGATCTCGATGGCGGCATCAATCACGCGCTCGTCGTCGTCGATGATGACCAGGTGAGGATCGTCGCCGAGGAAGCGCCGGGCGATGTCGTCGGCGTCGGCGATGGTTGCCGAGGCGGCGCAGAGCTGTGGGGCCTGGCGGCCGATGCGGCGGTGGCGGCTTAGAAGGCAGCGCAACTGGTCGCCACGGGCGGTGCCGTCGAGGAGGTGCAATTCATCGAGGACGATGGCCTCAATATCGCGCAGATGCGCCGGTCGGCGAGCGAGTAGCGAATCGAAGGACTCCGGGGTGGTGATGACGATGGGAGGGGCTTCATCGTCGATCTCGGTGCGATGATCCGAGGTTCGGATGGCGACGTCGATGCGACAGGCCCGAAGTGGTGGCAATAGGCGGCGGTGCAGGTCGTTGCACAGCGCTCGGGTGGGCGCGATGAGCAGGATGCGAAGGCCTCTTGCCTCTGCGGGATGAGCATCCAGAAACCGCTCCACCAGTGGGGCGACGACGGCCTCGGTTTTCCCGGAGGCCGTGGCGGCGCCGACGAGGGTGTTGTGGCCGGCGAGAATGGGGTCGACGGCGCGAAGCTGAACGCGTCGAAGGCGTCCAAACCGTGCGTAGAATGCGTGCCAGGTGTGGGACAGGTCGCTGCGGATTCGGGAGTGGTCGCTCATGGAGAGTCATTCAGAGGTCGGCGACGCGATCGATATTGCGCAATACGCCGGGAGCTCTATCGGGATAGTGGCGATGGACATCGAGGATTTCGACGACGGTTTTCATGACCTGGCGCGCGTTGAGTAGTTGATTTCGCCGGGTGAGGCGCTCGATGAGTTCCACGAGGCTTTCAATTCGGTCGTGCTCCAGGGGAGGTTGGGTACAGGCATCGGTGTAGAAGTGGGTGACGCGGCGCGCCAGGTCTCCGTAGTCCTCCGGTGATGGCGTGGGAAGATTGACGATGGAGTGCTCGGGGACCAGATCGAGTCCCGTGTCGAGGGCGTTCGGTGATGGCGTAATGGCGATGGCTGCCCCCATGTATTTGCCGTCATCGTAGGCGGCGGGAAGGGTTTTGAGCACACCGTGTCCCCCGTCGCCGACACGGTCGTCCATGGGGTGGGGGGCCAGCTCATTTGCGCAGGTGGCGCGGGCGAGAGCTCGGAAAAAGGTAAGGGCAAACGCTCGGTTCTGGTTGGACAAGAGCTCGAAGCGCTCCGCTTCGTCGACAAAGAGGAAGAGTCCGGCGTAGCCCGACAGGCGAGCGAGGGCCGCGATACCGGTCAAAATATAGGTATAGATGCGGGCCCAGGGACGGTAATCCTTGAGGCTGTACAGCCAGGGCAGTGAACCGGGCAGTACGGACAGTCGCTTGTTGAGTTGTCCGTTGGAGACGTCGCGATGACCCTCGATCCAGTTTAAAATAGCCCGACGGGTCTCGGCGACGTCCACCAATTCTTCGGCGTCCGGTTTCGAGAGAGCCCGAAGTGCCTGCAGCGTGGGACTCAGGTACAGATGAAACGACTCGTTGTCGGCGAAGTGGCGACCCACGTCTTCGGAGAGCAATGCCCTTTCAAAAAGCGGCCCGAGCCCGGGAGCCCCATCGTGGTCGGGATAGCGCAACTGGTGGATGAGTGCCCGGTAAATTCGGCGAGGATGGGAAGGGCGACACTCCCGAGCGTCCAGGGTGACACGGGCGGTCAGAAACCCCTTGCGGCGGGCGCGGTGGGAAAAAAGCTGTAGTAGATGGGTTTTTCCGGTGCCGTAATCCCCCAGCAACAGTTGTAGGCCCGCCCCACCGGCGTCGACGGTGTCGAGGGTGTCGTCGAAGGAGGCGATTTCGCGGTCTCGTGCGACCGTAAACGTAGCCACGTCGGCGGCGGGGACGACGCCGAGTCGCATCGATTCCAGGGGGCGGGTGGCGTGGGCCTTGGGAGCGGGATGAGGGGTCGGTTCGGGCTCATTGTCGGGGCGAGGGGAAAAATCCTCCAATTCACGGATCGGCACCAGGGTGGGAAGTGGAAGGTCGTCGAAATCGACGACCGCCATACGACCGCTTCGACGAAGTTCGACGATCTGGCCGTGCCCATGCAGTGGGTGTTGGATCGAGTGGTGGTTCATGGCAGTGGTCTCTCAGAAATCGGCGAAGTCGTCGGCGCCGGCATGATCATCGAGGGATTCATAGCCGGAGAGGACGAGGTCGGTGGCCATCGAGGTGTCCAGATCGCTTTCGCCGTCCACCAATTGGCGGTGGAGGTAATCGACCCAGATTTTTACGAATAGGCGTCGGTGATTGACCTCAAAATAACTGTGGACACAGGCGTTGGCGAGGGCTTGAGCGTTGGCGAGTTGCCGCTTTTTGTCGAAGGAGCAATCCCTGCCGGTCTCGAAGATGGATAGGATTCGCTCGCCGATTTCGGAGAGCAGTTCGGTGGGCTCCAGGTCGAGGCGCTCCAGATCGATGAGAACCGCCTGGGGACTGCGCACGCTGAGAGGAATCGGGCTGTTTAGCCGCTGGTATAGCGCGGGGTAGTCGGGGACGACGTTGCGCATAAATTCCGGGGGGACGGCGTACATAAAGAGAGTGTTCGGGAGTTGGTGACGCCCACAGAGGTCGATGACCTGTCGCAGGTTGTCGCCGATGACCTGACTTCGCTTGGCGCTGACCGATAGATTTCGATCCACTTCGTCGAAGAGAAGGGCTGTACCGGGCAGACCGAGCCCCACGATCATCTGGGTGAGGCAGCGCAGCATGGTGAAGCCATTTTTTTTGTTGATTTCCTCGTAAATGCCGGCATCCCGGACCTCGCCGGAGGGGATGGGTTCACCGAGGAGCCAGGCCTCGAGGCGCTGCTCGGCTTGGAAGTCGTTTTCGATATAGGCGAGGCAAAATTCGACGATTCCCCGGCGGTAGGAGTGGCTCTCGCAGGGGGCTCTTCCAACGGTGCGGCGAAGCCATTGAGCGACGGCTTCGCGGGCGGCGTCGATGTCGGAAGTGGAGGGTTTTTGGAGGGCCTCGTCGACTCGGTCGTCGACGAGGTTACGCAGTAGATCTGGCAGACCGTAGCTGGGTGCTCCCAGCGGGGTTTGTGGCCTCATTCCGATGCGCCGAACCACGGCTTGATAGACCTTGAGGCTGTCGTCGTAGGGGCACTCCGAGGGAGAGAGCTCGACGACGGCGGTGGCGAAGTTGCGATCCCAGGCCAACTCGCGCACACAGTATAAAAAGTGGGTCTTTCCGCCGCCGAAATATCCCTGCACCAACTTGAAGCTGGCTCCAAATTGCAAATGGTGATCGAAATATTCGTGTTCCAGGACGCGAAGATAGCTTTCGTTTCCAACGTTGATGCGTCGCACGCCGAATTGGGGGGGTTGGCCGCCCTCGCCGAGGCGCTGGAGGATATGGAGACTGAGCCGGCGCTCGTCGACGGATGTGCCAGACGTTGAGGTCGATGATCTCATGAGGAGGTCCCTGCGGATTGGAATCGAATCGATAGATAGTATTGGCCGCCCCCGGCGGAGTCGGGCAAAAACAGTACGTTCGCTTTGTCGCTCGTCGAGTCACCGGTGGCAGTGCCGAGGTCGATGCGCAGACCGTCTCTTTGCAGGCAACCATCACCGCGCAGGCGGTGGAGTTGATAGGCCAGAAGGTAGCGCGGAAAGGGCGTCAGGGACTCGAGGCCCTTGGTTCGGCGGGCCTCTTTCGGGGTGGAAATCATCGCCAGAGGGAGCAATAGGTCGACGAGATCGACGCGGTCTCCCTCTTCCCCACCACTGAGGGTTAACGCCACCTGGTAGGATTGTCGTAAGCGCTCGAAAAATCGGGGGCTTTCGACGGTGCGCTCCCGAATGGTCCGACGCGTGGATTCCAGACTGGTGGTGATGGATTTTGCGTCGGCCTCGGTGGTGGTGACGGTCTGGCGAGCGTATCGCACCTCGGCGCGATCTTTGAGCAAGTCGATGACAACGGTCAAGGAGCCCACCGAAATGGTCAGCGGTTGATCGGTGAGGTGCTCGAAGGATTGGTCGAGTTCGGAGAGCCTGCGGTCCAGTTCGCCGAGGACCATCATGCGGCGGCGCATTTTGCGCCGGTCGAGGTGGGTGTCGATCTGTTCGAGCAGGATCTGGCGTTGCTCCTCGAGATCGATGCAGGAGAGGTCTGCACGCCGCAATTTCCGCACGGCATCGCTGAAAGCGGCGTCATCGGCCAAACGACCGGCGTGCGTCATGGCCTCCAATCCTTTTTTTGCCCGAAGCGGAGGGCGCAGGGCTTTTTGAACACTCTTTTTGAATGCCTCGATATTGTCGATGAGGCTGTCCGTTTTCTCGGCAGTGCCATGTTCGCTCATCGGTTCGTCCGTGGCAGAAGGAAGGCGAGGATAGAGATCGTTGTAAGGAGGTGTGGTCCCGACTATGGTGCCGCGACACGTTATGTCACGAGTGCATCGCAAAGACTGGTAGCCACCGGCCGCCTCCGTTCGTCAGCGATACCACAGTCAAATTGCCTGTCACAAACCCCCGTTCAATAGGAGACTGATGATGAGCACAACTTTTCCAACGGCGAATCCCAAGTGGGATTTGGAATCAATTTTTGAGGGCGGCGTCGAATCGCAGGCGTTTTCCACAGAAGTTCAATCTCTGGAGAAGGAGCTCGGCGAGCTCAATGAAGCATTATCATCATTGAAGACTCGGGGCGATGGCCCGATAGGCGACGAGATACTATCGGAGTGGAGAGATTTTTTCGATCGCTATTTCTCCATTGTGGCCCGAATGAGCGAGGCTGGATCGTTTAGCCGAGCCATTGCATCGACTCATACTGATGAACCAAAGGCGCTGAGGATGCCGTCGCGTTTGGATGATGCCCGAACCGCGTTGGGAGAGGTGCGAGTGGGCCTGTTGGTGGCCTTTGGAGGGCTGGACGACGAAGTGTTTTCGAAATGGGTGGAAGACGAGCGGTTTTCAGATATGACGCTGTGGCTTCGCGAGTTGCGTCGTGATGCCGACCGGGCGATGGGTCGCGAAGCGGAGTCCTTGGCCGTGGAGTTGAACCGAGACGGATTGCACGGCTGGGGGCGTTTGTACTCTGAGCTCTCTGGGAGATTGGAAGTAACGGTGGAGATCGACGGGGAGAAGACGTCGTATTCGGTGGCGCAGGCCAAGAATCTGCTCGATAGTCCGGAGCGAAGGACACGACGAGCTGCCTTTGAAGGACTTCAGCAGGCGTGGGGGGAGGCGGCCCCGGTGTGTGCGTCGGCGCTGAACTCGATTCGAGGAACGGAACAAACCTATTTTCGCCGGCGGGGAGGAGATCATCTGACGAAGGCCCTGGACGCCAATCGGGTCCAGCGATCGACGGTGGAGGCGATGATGGAGGCGGCGGCGGAATTTCGTCCCGTCTTGGTTCGCTATTTGAAGGCCAAGGCAAAGTGGTTGGGGCTTGAAACGCTCGATTGGTACGACTTAAAGGCTCCGATGGGAGCTGCGGAAGACGCTTCGATTTCCTACGAAGATGCTCAGCAATTCATTGTTGAACAGGTGGCCGGTTTCTCTCCGAAGATTGCGGAGTTTTGTCAGACTGCGTTGTCCCGTCAGTGGGTGGAAGCGGAAGACCGGTCGGGCAAACGGCAGGGGGGCTATTGCACTTCGTTGCCGGTGTCGAAGGAGATCCGAATTTTTATGACCTATGGGGGGACGAATTCGGGGGTGACGACGTTGGCCCACGAACTGGGGCATGGCTACCACGGGATGGTGTTGGCCGATGCGCCGGTGAGTGAGCGCCGAGTACCGATGGGGCTTGCGGAAACGGCCAGTACATTTTTGGAGGCCATCGTCGAACAGGCAGCTCTAAAGCGCGCCTCGGAGTCCCAGCGCCTGGCTCTGCTCGACGACCGCCTCGGCCGGGCAGCGACCTTTTTGATGAATTTGCCGGCTCGCTATCGCCTGGAAATCGAGATGCACCAGCACCGAGCCGAGGGGACGCTGCACGAGGAGTTGTTGCGCGACGTGACTCGCGAGGTCTTCCAGGCGGCCTACGGTGAGGGATTGGCCACCGTCGATGAATTGTTCTGGGCGTCGAAGGCCCACTTTTTCATCACCGGGTTGCCGTTTTATAATTTTCCATACACCTTTGGATATCTCTTTTCACGGGCTGTTTACGAACGGGCGATGGAGGCCGACGACGATGCGGTCCGACAGGTCGACGCCCTATTGCAGGATACGGGTCGGTTGAGCTCCGAAGATGTGGCAGAGAAACATCTGGATGCCGATTTGAGCGATCCAGGGTTTTGGAAGACTGCGGCGGGGAGTTTGGTTGAGGACGTAGAGCGTTTCGAGGCCCTGGTTGCACAGTAGCATCGATTCGGAGCAAACAGGGCGAGCACACCATCAAAATGACGACCAGCAGTACGGACATATGATGACGCAACAAAAGCGAGCAATCGCCGTGATCGGCGCCGGACCGGCGAGCTTATACGCCACCGAAGTACTGGCGAAACAGGGGCATCAGGTGGTGATATTGAACCGGGATATAAAGCCCGGTGGTCTGGCGGAGTTCGGGATTTATCCCACAAAGCATAAAATGAAGACCGGGTTGCGCCGCTATTTCAATCGCATTCTGCAGCGGGATAACGTCGAGTATATCGGCAATGTCACGGTCGGCATGGAGGCCGATATAAGCCTCGAGGAAGTGCGCAATCTCGGTTTCGACGCTACCGTGGTAGCCGTGGGAGCACAGGGTACGAAGTGGCTCGGATTGCCGGGCGAAGATGCAGACGCCGTCTTTCACGCAAAAGATCTGGTGTATCATTACAATGCGCTGCCGCCCTTTAGTGAGCAGGAATTTCCCATCGGAGAGCACGTGGCGGTGGTGGGGTTGGGCAATGTATGCCTCGATATCGTGCACTGGATGGTATGCGAAAAACAGGTCGAGTCGGTCACGGCAATAGCGCGGCGGGGACCAGCGGAGCGAAAGTTTACGCGAAAGGAATACCGACTCGTCAGCGGTGCGCTGGACGTGCCGGCGCTTCAGGCGGAGTTGGATCGCGTTGCGCCAGCGATGGAGGCTATCGGACAGAATGTGGAAGAGCACCGAAAAGCTCTGAAGCGATTTGTGGACAAGCCGCTGGAAAAGGAGAGCGATACGTCGTTTCGGATGCGCTTTTTGCGCAGCCCGGCGCGTATTGAGGTCGATGAGCGCGGGCAGGTGACGGGAATCGTCTGTGAAAAAACACGCCTGGTAGCGCCTGAAGTAGACGGCGAGCGGGTGGGATTGGAGCGCTTGGGAGAATTCGAGACCATCGAATGCGACACGGTCGTATTTGCCATCGGCGACGCCATCGAGCCATCGCTGGGATTACCGCTGTCGCCGAAGTGGGGAGATACGTTTGCCACAGTCCCCGAACCGTGGTCCGAAGAGCCGGATCGTCCGCGGTATATGGTCTATGATCCGCGCCGTGAAGAGCCGATGTGGGACACCTTCGTCGTCGGGTGGGCGCGAAAGGCCTCGGACGGTCTGGTCGGCAAGGCGCGGGCCGACGCGGTACAGGGATGCGATGAGATTCAGGCCTTCTTACAGGGCGAGTTCCCCGTGACGCCGTCGGGGGGCCGTTCATTCGGTGAAATCGCCGATGGACTTCGGAAGTTACTCGACGAGCGCGAGGTAAAGACCGTGGACTTCGAGGAGGTCCAAAACCTTACGTCCCTGGAGCAGGAGGAAGCCCAGCGCCGTGGGGTCGAGGAATTTAAGTTCGCGCGCCGCGACGAAATGCTGCGGCGACTCGGCAAGAGCGATAATAATGGTGAGAGCCGTTTCAAGGGAGTTGATCGATGAAATGCCCGGCCTGTGGCAGCGAGATGCGGCACCGAGTGATCGGAGATATTGAGATCGATGTATGCGGTCGATGCAACGGTGTCTGGCTCGATGCCACGGAACTCGACGGTGTATTGGGCGTCGACGAAGAGCGGAGCGTGGAAGCGATGCTCGACGAAAGTGCCCGGCGCCCCGAATGCTGCCGCTATTGCGGCAAGGGCTGTGGTGATTCATCGGTTTGCAGTGACTGCGATCAGCCGATCGAGCTGAAGTGTCCTCGCGGCGGCGAGGCGATGTATATCGTAGAGGCCGTGGGAATTGAACTCGACCGATGTCCCGATTGTCGCGGGTTGTGGGTCGATGGATTCGAGCGAAGCAAGCTCAGTCAGATGCGCGACGATCTTCGACAGCAAGCAGTGCGAATTCAAGCAGCAAGCGAGGCATCGGCAACGGGTGACCAAACAGTGGCGGCCCTGATCGGGATGGGGGTGGCCGGGGGGGAAGGGCTATCCGATGGCCTTGGATGGGGGGGAGCTCAAAAATCCCCACAAGATCAAGACGACACCAACGTTATTGAGGCGCAAGACTCCGGCGAGCGATCGGGTTTTGACGAGGCGGACGGGTCCTCCGAAACCGGCGGTGAGCCCTGTAGTATGAGAGAGTACATCAAGAAGCACGGCAACTTCGAGATCATGTGCAGCGAATGCTCCGAGGTGCTATCGCGTTATACGGCCTGGGAAAAAGAAGGGGTGTTTTTCTGCATCCCCTGTGCCGAAGAAGCCGGTCATGACGGGATGAGTGACGTCACCCGGGGAAAGCTAGCTGCAGCGGCGTCACAGCGCACGGATTATTGGCACGACGAAGGACATCTGGTAGAGGCGCTGCAATGGCTCGTTGGCGGTATTTTCCGATGGAAAGGCAAGGACTGATGAAGCGAATTCGAGGGATTGCGGTGGTTTCGGGGTTGTTGGTGATCGGGCTGAGCGTACTGAATTGTACGAGCAGTCCCGATCGGCGCGCCGACGAGCGCGATTCGGGGCCGGAGCAGATCGTCGGTGCTCCACCCCAGCCGGGCGATGCGGACTACGAGTTTGCAATACCACCGGAACATCCGGGCACACCAAAGCCAATTGGCGGGGCGCCGACGAGGGAGTGGGACGCCACCGCGTCGATCATCGATCGCCATTATATCGAGCGATTGCGGTATTTCGGTCCCTCCCTGGTATTGCAGCATATTCAGACCGACCCGGCTCATGACGACGATGGATTTGTCGGTTTCGAGATCATCGAGATTTCACCCGCGGCAGAACAATATCTCACACCGAGGCTGCAACGCGGTGATATCATCACCCATGTCAATCTGGTGCAGATCGAGAAGCCCGATGATTATATGGAAGCGTGGAAGACCCTGGAGGATGCCGAAGAGATCCGCATCGATTTCGTGCGCGACGGTGAGCCCGCCGATGTCATCTGGGACGTGGAATAGGTCGTCGCATGGATGAGGGTGAAGGCACAAATTCGGGGGGCGAGCAGTTGGCTCAGAGCAGGCGGTTGTGGTTGTTTTTGTGGACGGTCATCGCCGCCAGCCTGTGGGCGCAGTGGCTCGGCCCCGGCGCCGCCGCCGAACTCCAGAGCGAGGATGGTTCAGCGCTGGTGCTGGCGCTTCAAATTCTGCCGCTAGCCACGGGAGTTGTCGCCGCGATGTGGCGGCATCCAGCGGCGTTGTTGGCACTGTTTCCGATTAGCTTTTTACCCGGTCTGGCGTTGCTTCCACAGGCCGAATGGCAGGCTCTTTCGTCACTGGGTGCCGTATTGTCGTCGCTGGCGACATTCGGGCTGTATTTGTTGGTATCGGCCAGTGTTCCCGCAGATACGTCGCCATCTTCCGATCGGGATCAGCGAGCGATCGAGGGGGCATCGAAGGACCGACATGGCGACGCCTTTCGGCGTTTTGTAGTGCTGCGCTTCGGTGCTGTGGCGGTGTTGTTTGCGATCATTACCTATGCACTGTTCTTCTCACCGGATCTACAGCAGGCATTCGCAGCACTGGAGACCGAAAAGGCGGCGCGGACACAACACGTATTTGCGGTGGTGACGATGTATTTTGCGTGGATGATCGCCGTGTATGTGGCGGCCGTTTTGCCCTCCTTGAATTGGGAATTCAGGCGGCGAAGATCGGCGATACCGCCGAAGCAGCGAGCGTTGCTCGATGCGCCAAAACCCCTAAAGCGGCGGGTGGCCATCTGGCTTGTGAGTTTGCTGGTCGTCGTGTTTTTGTCGGTCTTTTTTCTGACGTGAATACCTGTGCAGAACGGGTCCTTTCAAAGATTGGTACGACGCGATGCGAGCTCATATATATGATGTTTTGGGGATGGGATTCATCCTTGGAAGTGGCTATTTTTTCTACCGAACCGTAGAATTTTTGGCCCACGCGGACTATGTGGCGGGCCTGTTGGCATTGGTGGTGGCGTTTTTGGTGG
The DNA here is from genome assembly GCA_007119595.1 of Myxococcales bacterium. Lineage (GTDB taxonomy): Bacteria > Myxococcota_A > Bradymonadia > Bradymonadales > Bradymonadaceae > SLJM01. The sequence goes on along the minus strand of SKPJ01000218.1, from coordinate 1,969 downwards.
TCCGCGCCGGTGTGGACGTGTCACGGTTGGCCGTGGCGAGCAGAGACGAGGATTCGAAATGAGTTGTGCAAACGCAACCCTGAGCGTTGTCGCGATGTTTTGTCTGGGGGGCATGGTGGTGGGATGTGACTTCGGGACGGCAGCCGTGGAGCATCCGGAGGGCGACGAGGCGTGGGAGATGGCGTTTGCCGTCGATTACGACGAACAACAGGTCGTCGCTCGCGTAAACGGACAGGGGATCACCGGAGATGACCTCAAGGAGTATTGGCGTCTACATCCGGAGCTGTCGGCCCCAGAGGTCGTGGATCAATTGGTGGAACAACAAATTCTGGCTCTGGAGGCCAGAGAACGCGGCTATCACGAGTATCCGGAAGTCTCGTTTGCCAGAAAGCAGGGGATGGTCTCGGCGCTGCTGGCCGACGAAGTGGAAGCCCGGGCAGAGCCCGATCTGAGCCGGCGAGATGAGATGCTGGAGCAAGTAACTCAGATGCGCCGTGTTCCCGAGGGATTGCGGGTGACTCATCTCGTGGTTCTGGTTCCACGAGAAATGGAAAATGACGAGGGGAGTACGGAGCGATTGAGCGGCGAGCAGCGGGATGAAGTGTTTGACACAGCCCGGCAGATTGTCGGCGACGTGCAGCAGTGGCTCGATGGACGCGTCGATGACGATGCGCTGCGCGAGGCGGCTGCACAGTTCCATGACCGTGCAGCAGAAGAGGGGCTGGAGATCATCGTCGAACCCCATATGCTATTTCCGCGCGCCGGAGAGGAATTTCACGCCGAGCATCTGCCCGGGCGGTGGACCCGCGTGGTCTCCGATTTTGCAAAGGGGGCGGAAACGGTCGCCGGAGAGGACCAGTTGGGATCTCTGTCGGAGCCGGTGCGAACCGATTTTGGCTGGCATCTGATCCGGGTCATCGAGGTGATGGAAGAGCGGCCCGCGGACCGGGACGCCGTCGAGGAATATGTGGACTATGAACTTCGGGTAAGGGCCCAGCGGGAGAAGTTCCACGAACGAGTCGAAGAGTGGGCCAAGGAGCTCGAAGCGTCGGTGTATCCGGACCGTCTGGGCTCGGTCTTCGACGGCAATGGGCGTTAAATGATGAGGCGTTTAAGCTGCTGACTGAATATCTACGTGAAGTCGAAAATGGGGGCTATACGTGGAATTGGCGATTGCGGAAGATGACGGTCGCGATCGCGATCGTAGCGAATGTAAAGAGGCTCACAGCGACCAATCCGGTCCACCAATCGAGATCCATTGGTTGATCGAGGAGCATCATCTCCAGCCGCTCGCGAAGCGTCGGATCCTCACTGGGGGCCCGCCGGTCGAATCCACCGACGGTGTAGATATGGAATTTTACGCTCAGAACTTCGACGATGGGGACCGTGGCGAGAATGAGCTCAAAGACGATGTAGTAGACGATTCCCGGGAGCAGGGTGGAGGCGAAGATAACGCCCAAAAGGGCGAATAAAGAGGTGTAGGCGATGGCACCGACGGTCACGGATGCCATTGCGGAGCCCAGCACGGTGAGTCCGTCGCCGAATTCACCGGGAGCCGCCATGATGCAGATGGCGAAGAGAATCAAGATGGGAATGATGGTGACGCCGACGGCCAAGATGATCGACGTCGCCAGCTTGCTCAGATACAGGACCGAGCGCGATAACGGGCGCAGCATCAAGTAGGTGATGGTGCGGTCCTCGACCTCGTCGACGATCGTGGGACCGCCGAAAAACAGAGCTGCCAATGGGAGAAGCAGGGGTAGATAGACGCTGGAGACGGTGCCGCGAAACGTAGATACGCCGCCGGAGTCGCCACCGAATACGGTGAAGATGGCGATGAACGCCGGCAGAAGCTGGATAGCGAGCAGAATCAGTGTCTTTCGGGTCCACGCCTGGCGCCTCAGATCGAGACTCAATAGGCGGGCACCGAGGGTGAGGCTCGACAACTGGCGCGGCGGCCGGTCAATGG
>SKPJ01000435.1 GCA_007119595.1 Myxococcales bacterium | reverse complement strand
GGGAGCGCCAAAGGATGTGCCGCCATCTTGGGAGGTGGCAATATGAATGTCGGCTGCTCGATCTTCGCCCACTGTCCATGCCAGATGAATCGTCGAATCGGAGGCCACGGCCAGTGTCGGTGCCCGGGCCGGCGTCTGTGAATCACCGGCTATATGAAGGGGCTCCGAAAAACTTTTGCCCTCGTCTGTCGAGCGGCTAAGACGCAGCGCTCCTTCGTATTCGGTCCACGCCGCGTACAATTGGCCGTCGTCCCCGCGAGCCAAATCGAGGCTCCCGTTGTCCCACCTTTGTTGTGTAAGTCGTCCCTTTCCCGCTCCAGCGGTGGTATTGGATAGATTGACCGGCTCTTCGAAGGTCACACCGCCATCGACGGAGCGGGCAAAAAAGATCTCTCCGCCATGGGAGCCGCCGGAGAAGACGATTTCCTCCCACAATACGAAGATTGTTTCCCCATCGGACGTCGCCTCCAGACGGGGAAGCCAGGAAAAAATATCGGGACTTCGCGACACGTTCACCGCTTCGTCCATCCGCTGTGTTCCGTCCGGGTCATAGACCTGCAAAAAGACGTCCTGACGCTGATTGTCGACCCAGGCCACGATGGATTGCCCGTCATCGCTCACGGTCACAGTGGGATCATCGACGTAATAAAATTGTGACGCGTTCATCCGCCAGGGACCAACGAAGGCATTTCCCACGGCAACGTCGACCGGGTCTTGCCACTCCAGTGCCAAATCTTGTGGCGGGTCCGGCTCCTCGGATTGTTCCGGTGCCTGGCGAGAATCCGGGGAGTCCGGTGAGGAATCGCCGCTGGATTGGCAGGCCATGAGCATTCCGGCCAACATCATTACCATCACGAGCGTGGAAAATGGGGTCCATCCGATCATGAGCTGTCCTCGCTGCCCAATTGCGAATTAGTCTCCCCGTTGATACTAAGCGCATCATCACTTCACTGAAACGTACGACTCGGCGATACCGCTGAAGAAGAGATGCACGCCAACGCCGATATGTGTGCGAGGTCGAGATGCTCAAGGAATTTGATCGGAAGGCTCAGAAGATCGACGAGATGACGCCGGAGGATCGCGATCGCTACGCCGATTTTTTGCGCGCCGCCTCGATTATGGTCGTCGTCCTCGGGCATTGGCTGGTGGCCTATTTCACGGTCGAGGAGGGCGAGCTTCAACTGGAACAGCTACTGGCAGTGGTGCCGGAGACCCAGTGGTTGACCTGGCTTTTTCAGGTGATGCCCATTTTCTTTTTCGTCGGCGGCATGGCCAACGCCATCGGTTGGGAATCGGCGAGAAAGAGGGGTGAGAAGTACGTCAATTGGCTTCGCAAGCGAGCCCGCCGATTGTTGTGGCCCGTGGTGCCGCTGATTCTGTTCTGGATCCCCATGTTCATGATCTTGGACTGGTTGGGGACACCGACGAATCTGCTGGCGCTCGCCTCGCAGGTCATCTTTATCCCCATCTGGTTTCTCGCCGCGTATATGTGTGTCGTCATGATCGCGCCGGCGGCGTATTGGCTGCATGAACGGCTCGGCATTGGCGCGTTGGCGCTCTTCGTGGGGCTCGCCGTGGCCGTCGATCTGGCGCATCGATCGGGGGTGCCCTATGTGGGTTGGTCGAATTATCTGTGGGTCTGGGGAGCGGTGCACCAGGCGGGGTTTTTCTGGCACGATGGGCGACTGCCGAAAAAGGCCATCGTCGGCTTCTTAATGGCCGTCACCGGCTATGGGCTGCTCGTGGCGTTGACCCATCTTTTTGGTTATCCGCTGAGCATGGTGGGGACCGGTGCGGAGACGGGGGGCACCAACAATACGCCACCGAGTATGGCATTGTTGCTACTGGCCTGCGCCCAGATCGGGCTGGTAGTGGTCCTTCGAAAGCCCATCAGCCGGTGGCTTCAAAGACCGAGAGTGTGGGCACCGGTGGTGCTTTTGGGCAGTCAATTGATGACGGTCTACGTCTGGCATATGACGGCCATGATGGCCGTCGCCGCCGCGGCGTTTCCCACGGGTATCTGGCCGGACCCGGAAGGGGTAACGGCGGCCTGGTGGCTGTCGCGAATACCCTGGTTTTTCATTCTCACGGCGGCCATGACCATCCTGGTGCTCGCCTTCGGTCGCTGGGAGAGGCCCCGCGAGGGGCGGGCGACGACGCTTCGGGGGTGGCCGGCCAAGATCAAGGCCATCGCCGGCGTGGCGCTTACGTCGGTTGGCCTGGGTATGCTCGTTTTGGGCGGTCTCTACGACACGGAGGGCCCGCTGAATCTTCCCATCGTGGGACTGGCCATGCTCTTCGCCGGCCTCGTAGGCCTGGGCGTGGTGGGGTCCAGCTTATTTGGCCGATGGGCGAAAAGCGATCCAGCGCCCATGGCCGATGGGGAAGGTTGAGAATCGGGGACGGTTCCGTGATAGGTTATCCGTTGTCCTCCAGCCACGGATAAACTGTGCTGTAGGAGATGGCGCCGTCGTTTCGCTGTGCGCGAAGTAGCACGTCCGTTCCTTCGTCGGTACAGATCGAGTCCGCAAAATGCCCCCAATCTTGCTCCGGCAACTCGACGAATCCCTCTCCGTCGATGGACACCTCGACCGATATTGCGTCGTCGACGTCGACCTCGATCCAGCACTCGTTGATATTTTCAGAAAGATGGAAGTCGGCCGGCCAACCGGGCGAGAATTGGGGATCCTGTTGCTGAAAACCAAAGGGATCGCTGCCGGCGCTCATCGGCCCGTCGCGGGCTACGAGATGGATCTGGGTCCCCGGCGGGGTCTCCTCGTCGGGACTGGCGGCGAAGCTTCCCCAGTCCTGTTGCTCCAGCTCCAATATCCCCTGACCGGGAAGAAGCACCTCCACTGACTCCACGTCGTCGGCTCCGTCGTCGGGATAGACCTCGATCCACCAGTTGTTGACTTCCTCGGACATCCACACATTGGGCTCGTAGATCGGTCCGGTGATGCATTCGTCGATGCCGGAGTCCTCTCCCTCGTCGGACAGGGCAGACAGGTGGTCGTTCATCGTCTGCGGGGCCTGGTTGACATGGGATTCGGCGGGGTGGCCGGAGTAGCCGAATTGGCCTTCGTTTTCATGCCCCATATAGCGGAACTCCGGGGCGGGACCGCCGTCGCGGATGGCCACTCCGCGCAGTCCGTGGGTGTCGTAGAGATCGGGTAGGGCGTCGACCAGATTTTCCAGGATTTCCTCCTGTCCGTCGGCGCCCCAATCGCAGCGGGTGACCGCCATATCGGTGAGGATGACCTCGTCGGCGTCGAAGAGGTTTTGGATCCTCTCAGCCTGGGTCTCCACATTGTCCGCGATCTGCACATGGTGGCTAAAGGGGGCGCCTCCCTCATAGTGGGTGCCGGCGTAGGCTCCGGCCTCACGGTAGGTGCAAAATGGATCGTCGGAGACCACGTGATGCAAAAACCCCTGCAAATCCATCTGGGAGGCTGCGTCCGCGAAATCCTCGTAGACCGAGTCCTCCTTCCACAACCCGGGTCCGTTGACCAATACAGCGTTCGGGGCCTCTTGGCGAAAATAGTCAATGATTTCCATCAGGGGGTCTTTGAACTTCGAGGAATTGGCGCCCTCGGGATTGCTGTCCCACTCCGGCTCAAGGACCACGTAAGCCTGGCCGTCGCCGATGCCATCGGCGATGTGTTCGGCAAAGTCGATCCAGTCATCGATCTCGTCCTGCGAGGCGTTTGGGAATTGGCCCATCGTCGTGCCCGGCCCATCTCCCCAGTGGAAGAAGAATAGGTAGGGGATGACGCCGTCGGCGATCTGGCTGGCGACGGTATCTCGCACGTCGGTTCGATCGGACCAGGCGGCCTTTCCGACCCAGTTGGTGGCCACCGATTCTTCGCCTTCGCCATCGACCACTACGTCGGACCACATAAAGGGAGTGGCGTCGCCGGGCTCATTGTCCAATTCACCGGGCTCACAATCGGGGTCGCCGGCGTCGGGGGCGTCCGCATCAGGTTCCCCGGTGTCGGGGGCGCCGGAGTCGGGGTCGTCTGTGTCAGGTTCTCCAGCGTCGGGGTCGCCGGAGTCGGGATCGCCCGTGTCGGGTTCTGCAGCGTCGGGGTCGTCGGAGTCGCGATCACCGACGTCCAGATCGGCCCCGTTGGTGTCGGCGTTCATATGGTTCACACCGACATCGGCGTCGCCACTGCTCTCCGCATCGGGAGTGGGGTCAACCTGATTGAACTCTTCCTCCACGTCGCTGTCACTGAGATTGCAACCGACAGTGACACTCCCCACTGCAGCGATCAGGGTCAGGTGCGCGAGGATAAAAAGCAGGGGTCGACGCATCGATTCACCAGCAGACAGTAACAATTGGCAGGATGTATTTGAGAACTAGACGCTAACAGGCCATTGCGGGAGCCGTCCAATGGATGGGGGAGGAATCCCCGGGACGGTCTCCTCGATTGTAGCTTCTCGCAAGCTGAGTTAGCCTTCGTGCTTCCAACAACCACAACTACGGACGATGGAGTATAACGCCGTGAGCAGAAGTTGATGGAGATAGACTGCAAAGTCGAGTGTGCGTCGGACAAGGCGCGGCGACGAGGCGATGCGATGTAGCATCGTCGAGCGAGCCGCAACGCCGCTTCG
>SKPJ01000018.1 GCA_007119595.1 Myxococcales bacterium | reverse complement strand
TGAGAATCTGTGCCCCTTTCTGAAGAGCATCTCCGATCTGATATTCCAGCGCGTTCACCTGTTGTTTCGATGCCAGAGGCCCCACGGAGGTCGCCTCCTGATCAGGACTGCCCAGCTTATGTGCACTTACGCATCGACACAACGCCTGTACAATACGGTGATAGGCTGCCCGATGAACGTAAATTCGCTCCACGGTGCCCCGACTCTGGCCCGCATTATACATCGCCTGCCCGGCGATCTTGCCGGCCACCCACTCCTCCTCTACGTCATCGCAGACGTAGATCCCATCTTTACTTTTCAACTCCATATGTCGGGGGATCATACGGGATGCGATCTTCTCGCAGACGTTTCTCCCCGTGGCATAGGAGCCCGAAAAAACAAGGCCAGAGATCGCCTCATCGAGCAAATAATCTCCCACTGCCCCTGCTCCAACAACCATATCGACCGCCCCTTTCGGAAGCCCGGCTTCCCGCATCGTGCCCACCAGAAGCCGACCCACCAATGTGGCGTGTGCCGATGGCTTATACATCACGGAGTTTCCCGCCAATAACGCGGGAAGCATCATCTGTATCCCCGCCAACACCGGAAAATCCCAGGTCGATATATGAGCCACTACCCCCAGCGGAGTACACTCCACTCGTTTGCGCTGTGATGGCCGGCCAGAGCTTGCATCCCGATCCATGCGTTCCCGCTCATGAGCAACCAATGCCCCGACCTGACGCCGCGCCTGCTCCACTTCCCTTCGGGCTTGTCGAATAGGCTTGCCCACCTCTCGGGTCAATCCTCTTGCCTGCTCCTCCTGTCGTTTTTCCAGCAACTTGCCGAACCGCTCGATCAACCGAACCCGCTCCTGGCGCGGGCGCTGCCTCCATTTGTCGTGTCCCTCTTGAAGCTTCTGAAATTTCTCATGGACCGTGCGACGATCGTCGCACTGAACCCGTTCAATGACTTGTCCCGTTGCCGGATTGATGCACTTCAACATACTTGCTCCCTTCCGTGGTAGCACTGGTTTGGCTGTCGAAATTGTGTTTTTACGGCATTCGCCTTGCGAAGAGTCGCATCCGTGCCAATCTCCGCATCCCCCAGTCGATTTCTCTTACTGCTTCAAAGCGGCCCCGAGCCGGATCCACTGCGCCCTACGGCGAGACTATCTCAACTTCGAGAAAACCGGTTGTCGTTGTCCGCTTGCTATAATTGAGCCGATTTGCGGCGAACACGAATCGCATCGAAAAAATCATCCAAAATCGGCGCCGTCTCCAACAACTCCTTTTGATGAGGCTGCTGAAACTCGGGGTGCCACTGCACGCCCGCCGCGTATTGCTCTCCTTGGAGTCGAATGGCTTCGATGACCCCGTCCTCCGGAGATCTCGCTTCAACGCGTAGCCCGTCACCAAGCTCGTTGATCGCCTGGTGATGCACGCTGTTGACCCGGCCGCGTTCTGCACCGAACAACTGCTTTAATCGGGCCCCAGATTCAAATACGACTTCGTGTGTATGCTCATGGTAACGCTGGCGGTCCCGATGATTCAATGCTCCATTTATTTGGGTGGCGATATCTTGAAAAAGTGTGCCACCAAACGCAACGTTGAGCACCTGATGCCCCCTACAAATCCCGAGGATCGGACGATCGCGCTCGAGACAGGCATGCAAAAGATCGAGCTCGTATCGATCGCGAATCGGATCGCCTCCCCATTTTTCGGAAAGTGGCTTTTGGCCGTAACTCTCCGGAGCCATATCGACGCCGCCCTGAATCACCAGACCGTCGATGACGTCTGCCACCTCTGCGGCGCCAATCGCAACATCCCGCTCCGGCCCAGCACCGGGGATCATCAACGGCACGCCCCCGCCGTGGGCCAACAACCACTCCCCCATCGACTGCTCCATATATAGCAGCGTACGTCCGTTGTAGAGCGCTCGATTCTCATCGGCGTGAAGCCAATTCGCCGTCACCCCGACAATTGGACCATCCGTGGATTGCGTCATAATCCTATGCCCTCACTTGCTCTTACTCTTTGAATCTACCCGATAAAACCGAATGCATCACTTTCAAAGTATCGGTTAAACCTTCGCCTCAATCCATCACTTTGGTTACCGATACCATTTACTCATCTAACCCTTTAATCTTCCGCGGTATATGGTTGAATAGACCGATAGAATTACGGTCATACCCATCCAATATTCTTGTGGAAAGGCTGCAAATATGTCCTTATCTCGCTCCGCTCTCGGATCGTCTTATGCCGTGATTGCCGCTACTCTATTGGCCTGTCAGATAAGTTCAGAAGCCTACCGAGAGCTCGATCCTGCAGCCGATACGTTACGGGCAGAACGAGCTGGTGGCCATGTCGATCTCGATGCCGAAACAACGGTCAATCCAATTGGCGTAGTCTCGATTGCGGAACGGGCCAGCCAGTTTATCCCCCGTCATTTCACTGGACTGGAAAGTGAATGTGAGGGATTCGCCACCTCCCGACCGGCCATGGTGCTCCACTCGTCGCAGCCCATCGAAACAGCACAGATCACCGCAGGAGGCGATGCAGAATTCCTCGTGATAGCGCAGCCCGATGGATCCACGCTCTGCGCTAGCGCAAAAACGGAGCCGCAGGTGCAACTCGACGATGGACCGGCGGGGAGATATCGGATCTACGCCGGAATGCACGATCGATACGAATATTTCGAATACGAAATACTCGTTGAGAATCAACGGGCTCCGCTGACCATTCCCTGGCACGAAGATGACGAGGTTCGTCACGTACAAATAGACAATGAATTCACAGATATCGTGCAGATGGACCTCGAGATCCATAACCGGGATTTTCTACCTATACCTCCCCTGATGACCCCTCCTTCATGCCTGGACGACGAGCACGTCGCTCACCATCGTCCGGTGGCCCGCCTAAACGTCGATGAGCCAACTTCGGTACATCTCGTGGCCCTCGCAGCAGATTCGCCGGTGATTGTGCTCACTGGACCCCTGTTGGAGGATGGCCGCCCTGCCGACGCGCAATGTCTCCCACATCGAGTCGATGATTTGGCTTTGGAAGCGGGGGTCTATTTTGTCTATACCGGTATCGAAGCGACAAACGGGCCACAACATTTGGAGTTGTTGGTCTACAGCTCATCCTCGGATATCGATCCGGCTCATCTGGCGAGAAATCCTTCGTCGCACATCACGGTCGAACAGCGAACCCTTCAACACTTTTATCCCTTTTTATCGATCGATGAGCTGTGGTCCGACGATGCCCTGCGGGCCCTGATATTTGCTACTGCGCCGTCCGAATTATTCGTGGGACTGGGAAGCGATGTCGACGACCCACAACTTCTTCGGGCGCCCGATGGAGACTCCGAACCCCGTCACCGATCGTCCTTGGATGACGAGGTTCTCAGCGCCGGTGAAATACTCCTAAGGATCGACGACGAAGTTGTATTGACCGCCGATGGCCTGCTCTACTTCGTCCCCGATGAAGTATTCGTCACCGCCGGGGGCTTGGACTCCATCACCTATCCCGAAAACGCGCGCAGTCCCCGACTGAGTCTTGCCGAGGCCCTCAGTTTTGCAACTCGCGAAGAGAGCTCCTTGATTGGCGAATATCGCCGACGTCATCAACGCTTCGAGATCTGCAGCGAAGATATTTACGCCGCTATCGACGCCGAACTCGATGAAATGGAAGCACAAGGGGCCAGTTCTACCGAAATCGACGCCCTCGTCGATCAGACCCAACGACGTATCCGCCGCGAATGCGATCTCCAGGGTCTGGAGCGAGACGACGAGAGGCTACGTCAAACACTTGAGGATTCCAGAACTCAGCGCCGGCAATCGAACCTCGAAGAACACATCGAACGACTACAATCGCTTTTTGAGTAACGATTGCCCTCCCGCATATTGCTGGCTCGACGCATGGAAACACAACGCCCTTTTCGCGGCGCCGAAGCCGATGCTATAAGCGGCCATCGAAATATGGCGGCCTCTACATTCGTCTTCATTGAATGTAGGCGCACAGATGAACCCTTCTCTTGCTTGCGAGGAAATTGATCATGGCTGGACATAGTAAATGGGCAAATATCAAGCACAAGAAGGCCCGACAGGACAAAAAACGCGGCAAAATTTTCAGTAAGTTGAGTAAGAAGATCACCTCCGCCGCAAGGCGCAGCGGCGGTGATCTGGAGTATAACTCGGAGCTTCGAGTCTACGTCGACAAGGCGAAAGACGCCAATATGCCCAAGGACAATATCGAACGGGCCATCAAGAAGGGTACCGGGGAGCTCGAAGGCGTCAGTTATACCGATTTTCGCTACGAGGCCTACGGACCGGGCGGCGTCGCCTACCTGATGGAGGGCTCTACGGACAACAAAAACCGCACCGTCGCCGACATCCGACACGTCTTCGATAAACACGGCGGAAACCTGGGCGAAAGCGGATGCGTGGCCTGGATGTTTCACTCTCGAGGCATCATCAGCCTCTCGGAGGACAAGGTCGACGACCTCGATTCACTGATGGAGATCGCCCTCGAAGAAGAGGCCGAGGACTTTGAACAAGAAGATGGAGTGGTCACCATCACCACGCCGCCGAAGAAATTCGCCAATATGCGCGATGCCCTGGAAAAGGCGGGCTATGATGAATTCATCACCGACGAGATCACCAAAGTCGCCGAAAACACATTGGCCCCCGAGCTATCGACCGTTCAGAGCAATATGAAATTGATCGATATCCTGGAAGACGACGACGATATCGAGGAGATCTATCACAACCTCGAATTGAGCGATGAAGTCGCCGAGGCCCTCGACGCAGAACTATAAACGCCCCCTCTCGATCCGTCACAATTGATGAGCGATGAATCCTTCGCCCGCCGCATTCTCGTCGAGACCGACGATCTGATCGCCTGGAATAAGCCACCGGTTCTGGCCACGACGGGACGCGACCTCGACGACCCAAATTGCGCCCAATATCAGGCGATGCAATACGCGGGGGAAATGGTCTGGGCGCTCCACCAATTGGACCGCGACACCTCGGGAGTCGTCCTCTTTGCGCGCAAAAAATCCCTGGTCGCCTCCTGGCAGAATCGTTGGAGTACGGCGGCGATCCAAAAATACTACGTCGCCCTCGTCCACGGGCGATTGCCCAGATCGCCGATGAAGGTCGACGAGCCCCTGCTGAACCACAATCGCAAGGGCTACACGGAGGTCACCATCGACACCGCCGGCAAGCCGGCGGTGTCGCATTTTGTCGAACTCAGCGCCGCACGTAGTTACAGTCTGGTTCTGGCCCGTCCGATAACGGGTCGAACCCACCAATTACGGGTTCATCTACAGTCCGTAGACTGTCCTCTGATCGGCGAAAAACGCTACAACTCAATCCCCTGTGGACACCACAATCGCCACGCCCTCCACGCCATGGTCATCGCCACTGACTGCGACGCTCCCCTGAATGTTATCGAAGCCCCCCTTGCTCAAGACTTGCTCCAGCCGTCCCATGCCCTTGGCATTGATCTGTCAATACTCACCAATCTAGATCTCACAGATCTGCTCCACGAACCTGAAATTCATGGGGCACCGGACTCGTGATATCGATCACCGAGTCCCGTACCGGGTGGCTCAACACCAGTCGTTGTGCGTGGAGCATCATTCGCTCAACCTCTTTGCCGTCCCACTGTGCCGCACCGCCGTATCGCTCGTCGCCGACGATGGGAAGCCCCTCGTCGGCTAGATGGACACGAATCTGGTGGCGCCGACCGGTCTGCGGTCTGGCCACGATATGATGGACGCTGCCGGTTCGCTCACAGATCTCGAATTCCGTACGTGCAAAATCGCCGCCCGATTGGACTGCCTGTTGGCGGCCTCCACCGCCACTTGTCGACGATGCCAGGTGATTGTCCACCGCCCACCGATCGCCCTCGTCTCGCCTTTGGCTCTGTTCGGTGCTCCGGGATACGGCGCGATAGGTCTTTCGTATCGTCCGCTGTTGGAAGGCGTCGGCAAGCCCCTTGTTGGCCCGGCGATCCCGGGCAAATAAGAGCACACCCGAGGTTCCCACGTCCAACCGGTGATGAAGCGCCACATAGGGATCGTCGTCACCGCGCCACTTCAGATACCGGCGCACGGCCGCCACCGCATGGTCACGCCGCGGATCTCGTGTTTTTTGGCTGGGAAGTCCCGAGGGCTTGTCGATGGCGATGACGAATTCATCCTCCCAGAGAATTTCATCGGGACTGAGGTTGAATTTTTTATGGGATTTCGGAGAACCGACCACGTCGGGATTGACGCGCACCTGCACTTTGTCTCCCACCTGCAGTCGACGGGAAGCGATTCGCTCGACACGACCGTTTCGGCGCACCTCGTTGGCGTCGAGTAATTTCTTCGTCTTCTTGCGCGAAAAGCCGGTCTCGATGGCCTCGTCGAGTCTCTTCGCCAACGCCTTGTCGATGCGCTGCCCCGATTCCTCCGCGCTCACCTCGAAGACGAATTGCTCCATATTGGGTCTCCCCTCCACTTCAGAGTCGATCGACGGACTCTTGAGTGATTAAAAATCAGCGTTGCGCGGCGTCCTGGGAAAGGGAATGACATCGCGCACATTATCGATACCGGTGGCGTAGGCGATGGTGCGCTCAAAACCGAGCCCAAAACCCGCGTGGGGGACCGTGCCGTAGCGCCGCAAATCGCGATACCAATCATACTCCTCGACGTCGTGACCGGAGGCCTCGATCCGGGCGTCGAGCACATCGAGTCTCTCCTCGCGCTGGGCGCCGCCGATGATTTCGCCGATTCCCGGTGCCAGAACATCCATGGCAGCCACCGTCTTATCGTCGTCGTTGAGCCGCATATAAAATGCTTTGATCTCCTTCGGATAGTTCATCACCACCACGGGTCGACCGACATGTTGTTCCGCTAGATAGCGCTCGTGCTCCGATTGCAGATCGATTCCCCACGAGACGGGAAACTCGAAGTCCTGCTCCGATTGGACCTTCTCCAATACCTCAATCGCCTCGGTGTACTCCATGCGCTCAAAGTCGGACTCCACGAAGGTCTCCAGGCGCTCGACGCACCCCGGCTGGACGTGCTCGTCGAAAAACGCCATATCCTCGGGCCGTTCATCGAGAAGAAAACGAAAGATATATTTGAGAAAATCCTCCGCCAGGTCGGCATCGTCGTCCAGATCGGCAAACGCGATCTCCGGCTCCACCATCCAGAATTCCGCCAGATGCCGCGACGTATTCGAGTTTTCGGCGCGAAAGGTCGGTCCAAAGGTGTATACCTTACTCATGGCCAGGCAATAGCTCTCTACATTGAGCTGCCCGGAGACCGTCAAATAGGCTTCACGTCCGAAAAAATCCTGTGAAAAATCGACCTCGCCATCCTCGGTGAGCGGAAGATTCATCAAATCCAGATTGGACACTCGAAACAATTCCCCGGCCCCCTCGGCATCGGAGGTGGTGATGATCGGGGTATGAACCCAATAAAACCCGTTATCGTTAAAGTACTGGTGAACCGCATTGGCCAGGGTATGTCGCACCCGGGTGGCAGCCCCGATGAGATTGGTCCGCGGGCGCAGGTGGGCGTGTTTTCGAAGATGAACTCGGGTGTGCTCTTTGGGCGCCATCGGATAGGTGTCGGGATCTTCGACCCACCCGACGACCTCGACCTCTTTGGCCTGAATCTCCACGGCTTGACCGTGACCGCGAGACTCCACCAATTCGCCACGAAGACGAACTGCGCAGCCAGCGGTGAGTTTTAATACTTCGCTTTCGTAATTTTCCAGATCGCCACCGATCACCGCCTGAATGGTGTCAAAACACGATCCATCGTGAATCTCCATAAACGAAAACCCGCCCTTGGAGTCCCGGCGCGTCCGCACCCAACCCTCGACGGTGACCATTTCGCCGGGCTCGACCCGACCCTCGAGCATATCACTGATCATGGGACTATCCTTCACGTTTGTACTCCTCGTACGGCATGGGTCCATTCTTCGACAATCTGTCTCGGCGACGAAAAAACGTCCGATCTCCCGTGCTTGTAACACCGAGCCACAGCCGGAACAAGAGCGGATGCATGCCATAATGACACACTTTTTGATTGAATCTGTTCCAACTCTCTCATTGACGCCGTGCTTGCACTACATTGGTGAGTGCCCACGTTTTTTTGGCGGTTCGTGGCGTCCTTTTGCCAGGGGTACCCGGCGGGATCGGACGTGGAACCACTGGAAGCATGATTCGCCAAAATCAGGGGAAAATATGGAACCAGAACAGTCGAGCGAGCTCGATTCCGGTCTACGCCCGACGTGGTCCAACTGCTTGTCTCGCGGTCTGGTGCTGGGCGCCATGGTGGGATTGGTCCTGGCCCTAATCGATATATCATGGGCTCTTTATCGACTCGACTCTACAGCCGTCGAGTGGTCGAACAGACTCCATCTAAGCGCCTATTCCGCCCTGATCCTGGGCGGTGCTGGGTGCTGGATTGGCGCGCTCATCGCCACCATGGCCTGGACTGGGCCGCGAATACCTCTTCCGAGGTGGCTGTCATGGCAACGGATTGGAGCATTTGTATTCAGTAGCAGTGCGGCCGCACTGGTCTTCCTTCTGCGAAATCAGTACTGGCCCGGTGCCCGGCTCAGCAGTCACTCCTACGAAATGGGCGTCATCAGCCTCCACACCCACACACTTCGCATCGGTGCCATCGCAGCGCTCAGTATCGCTGTCCTTATCGTACTCTTTGTGCTCCTCTGTCACTTCCGACCTCTTCGCTGGATTCGCCGCTGCCACTGGCTCATCCCCGCCGCACTCGCCGCAGCCATGATCTACCTGGCCGGGGGCCCGACCTATATGACATCGCGCACCGCACCTGCGAGCTATCTCCACGCAGTGGTGGTCCTGACCACACTGGGAGCAGTCACCACTGGACTCTATCTCCGATGGTACGGCCTGCGCCTTCGATTTCTCAAAACTTGGATGATCATCGTGCTTTTGGGGATTTCCCTGGCACTTCCGGCCGTCATCGGTGCCGTAGCAAACCATCAAGACCGACTATTTCTGTATGAACGAACAGCCAAGACCCATCGGCTATTGTGGATGAACCCCGGGTTTCACTTTGCCAGCAATTGGCAGCTACCAGAATCCGACGAGTGCACACAGCGCCCTGCGCTATCGCTCCGTAGTCCCCAGATAGCGGTCGATCCCGACGAGCTCGCCTCCCCCAATCACATAGTGCTCATCGTCATCGATACTCTGAGACACGACCGATTGGGCGCTGAGCGCGACGGGATCGAACTGACAAGAGAATTGAACCGGGTCGCCGAAGAATCCGTCGAGTTCACCCGGGCCTACACTCCGACACCGGCGACCCGCGTCGCCATCGGCTCCATGTTGACCGGCCGCAATCCCGGCCCGCCGAACTATCGGAGCGAAGCCGCGAAGCAACGAATTCGGCAAAGTCTCGAGCCCACCTTTCGGGACTCCGGAATCCACACCGCCGCGGTCCCCGGTCATCGCTCGGTAAAGCGCTACGTCGATGGCTTCGACCAGGTGCACCGTGAGGCATCGCGAGAATGGATCGGAGCACATACGTCTGAAATGATAACGGATAGCGCCATCGAGGCAGCTGGCCAACTTGCAGAAAAAGAGCGTGGATTCTTATTTGTTCACTATCTCGATCCGCACTCGCCCTATCGCATTCCCGATGACTTCGACTTCGGCAATAGCCCGGAGTCCAGATACGACGCCGAAGTGGCCTCCACGGACCGGTCCCTCGGTCGATTGCTGGCGTCATTGGACGATATCTTGCCCGACGATCGAGCGACGATCATCATCTCCGATCACGGCGAGGAATTCTGGGATCACGGATATCGCTACCACGCCATTCGCCTCTACGAGGAGTCTGTGCGACTCGTAGCCCTGATGAATCTGCCGGCCCAACAGCAGCCACAGGTCATCGATTCCCCCGTATCGAGCGCTGACATCTTGCCCACGATCTTCGATTTGTACGGGCTGCCGAACTCCGAGAACCTGGCGGGCCGTTCCTGGCTGCGACCACAACCGGAGGACCGCCGAATATTTCTATACTCCCGCTATCTGGAACGGCTCGCCACAGTCGATGATCGCTTTAAATTCATCCTCAATCGCCGCCCCGGAATCCTCGAGCTCTACGACCTGCAAAGCGATCCGAAGGAACAATTCAATCTCGCCGATCACTACCCCCATAAAACGACGGCTCGCTATTGTGAGATATTGCAATGGAAAAAAGAGCGTAAAATCCACCGGTAGACCGACACAACACATCGACTATTAAACGCTTCGCCGTTTAACGCCCCGCGGGCTCTGGGACAGCATCGTCCTGACGCTGCTCGCGTTCCACCCCGGTCTGCTCCAGATCGTCGCGCAATTCGTCGAGGTTTTCGTTGATATTACCCTCGTACATATCGCGCGGTTGTTGGAGGCGCTCGGCGGCCTCCTCTGCGGGCTCCTCTTCTGTGGACTCCTCAGCGGAATCGCACATACCACCGGTCAAAAACAACGCAGCCACTACAGCGATTATGATCAGAACTCGGCGCATCTCATTCCTCATTTGTTGTTGATGATTGTGGCGCTTCCTACCGGCGAAGTGTCCTACCAATTTCTTGTATTCGCCATCGTAGGTGATCGCATCGCCTTATACTAACTGGTTCCCATCCGGAAATCCCGAATCTGAGCAGGGCCGAGGTGAAATCTTCGAGATCGATATTCGGCGCAACCGCAGGCGTAGCCGGAGGCTACTCCAAGTGTTAAGCCGATAACGAGATCGTGATTTCAACCGGCATCTGCGAAATTCATGGGGTTTCCGGATGGGAACTAACTGGTTTACTGACCCCATGGCTTATTGACCAAACCATCTGATGGTCTGGCAACGGCACCCGACTTCGGGAGTCATCCGACACCAACGAATCGTGAGTTTTCGACGACTCTCAAAGGCCGCTCTCGTCGCCGTCTGCACTCCACGATTCACTGGTATCGGCACACTTGTCTCATCCCGCCTTGCAATTTCACTCAGATCGCCATTGAAACCATGGCAAGAATTCTCTATCGGTGTCGATAGATGCACTGCCGTTCGGAGAACGCAATGACCACATCAAAGCCAGCACCAAGTCGGGCATTTACGCGATATGCTTGGGTTTTTCTCTGCTATATGCTCGGCGTCATTCTCTTCGGCGCATGGGTGCGAATTACCGGATCTGGCGCCGGATGTGGAGCTCACTGGCCCACATGTCACGGCGATGTCATCCCCCTCGACCCCACGGTCGAAACCCTGATCGAGTACACCCATCGGATCACAGCCGGGATACTGGGCCCGATGGTGTTGGTGCTCATCGGCTGGGCCTGGAAACGCTTTGGCAACCACCCCGTATTCTGGGCTGCCATAGTGACCATGGTCTTCATCGTCTTCGAATCCCTGATCGGTGCCGGATTGGTGTTGGGGGAGTTGGTGGCCGACGATGACTCGGTGGCCCGGGCGGTCGTGATCTCCATCCATCTGGTCAACACATTGATGTTGACCGCCTCCGCAGCATTGGTCATCTGGTGGTCGACGGACAAACCGATGCCCAAATGGTCGAGGGGAGGCGCCCTTAAGTGGCTATTATTTGTCGGACTCATGGGATTGATCGCCACCAGCATGTCCGGTGCTGTCACAGCCCTGGGTGATACGTTGTTCCCGGTCGACCCCACCGTTGGTGAAGGATTATTGCAAAGTGTCAGGGACGACCTGTCGCCGGCGAATCATTTTCTGGTCCGGCTGCGAATCCTCCATCCGATCATCGCCGTCGTCGTCGCCCTGTATCTGCTGGCATTGACGTGGATCATTCGCCTTCGTGAAATGGGGCCCCTCATCGATCGGTGGGCCCACTGGACACTAGCACTGGTGCTGGCTCAAACGCTTATCGGGGTGATCAACATCATGCTCGCCGCACCGGGATGGATTCAGCTTCTCCACCTATTGTGTGCCCAGCTACTATGGATCGCCGTGCTCTACTTGACCCTTTCGGTACTTATTCCACCTTCCGAACAGCGCCATCGATGACCCATTCATTTTCATATCCCGTCAGTATCGCGCCGATGATGAAGCGGACGGATCGCCATTTCCGCTTCTTTATGCGCCAATTGACGAAACACACCCTTTTGTACACCGAGATGTTGACCACGGGAGCCATTCTCCATGGCGATCGGCAGCGGCTGTTGGGTTTTGATGAGCGGGAACATCCCGTCGCACTGCAGATCGGGGGATCCGATCCGGAGAATCTCGCCGAATGTGCGCGGATCGGAGCCGATTTCGGATATGACGAGATCAATTTAAACGTCGGCTGTCCGTCGAGCCGTGTTCAAAATGCCCGGATCGGCGCCTGTTTGATGAAATCCCCTCAGATCGTGGCCCGCTGCGTTGAGGCGATGCGAAAGGCCGTGGACATTGAGGTGACAGTCAAACACCGCATCGGTGTCGACGAACTCGCAAGCTATGAGGATATGCTGCACTTCGTCGATACCGTCGCCGACAGCGGGTGCCGCCGTTTTACGGTCCATGCTCGAAAGGCCTGGCTACAGGGGCTGAGTCCCAAGGAGAATCGAAACGTGCCTCCCCTTCGCCACCGGGAAGTCCATCGACTCAAGGCCGAGCGCCCCGACCTGAGCATCGAGACCAACGGCGGCATCGACTCCACCGACGAGATCGCCGCCCACCTCCAGCATGTGGACGCCGCAATGTTGGGACGCGCCGCCTACGACGATCCCTATCTTTTTGCCACCGTGGATCGCCTTTTTTATGGAGACCCTACGGCCGTTCCGTCGCGCCATCAGGTGGTGCGAAACCTCTTCGATTATATCGAGTATTGGAGCGGAAAGCGGGGCTTGAAACTAAACCATCTCACCCGGCATTACCTCCAATTGTTTCGCGGCCAACCACATGCTCGCAGTTGGCGGCGTCACCTGAGCGAGAATGCATGGCGCGATGACGCCGGTGTCCACACCCTTCGGCAGGCCCTCGAATTGGTCCCCGAATCCACATCATCAGTCGCCTGAACTATTCCAAGGACTGCGGTTTGCGTCTGCCTTCGAACGCGGTAAGTAATGCTCCACCCAGTTCCATAGGGGAACTCTTATATTCGTACCTTCGTATATTCGCACCTAGTACACCGGGAGAACTACGATGCTGAACACAAAACCCTTTTTGGTATTCGCACTCATCATCATGGCAATGGTTGTCGCGGCTTGTGACTCGTCTCCCGAGACGACGCAGGACGAAGAACCAACCACTGAGGCCGTCGAGCAAGCAGTTGATGAGCAAGAAGGCGATGAGGCTGAACAAGAAGAGGCTGACCAAGAAGCAACCGAGGAACCCAGCGATCCCCTCGCCGCTCCCGACGATGTCGCCGGACCGCCCGACGACGCAGAGACCACCGAATCCGGGCTCGCCTACAAAGTTCTGCGCGAGGGTGACGGTGATGAGCACCCCACCGAGACCAGCACGGTATCGGCGCACTACACGGGATGGACCACCGACGGCGAGATGTTCGATAGCTCCGTGGAGCGTGGCGAACCGACCTCATTTCCACTCAATCGGGTAATTGCCGGCTGGACGGAAGGAGTTCAATTGATGGTGGAAGGTGAAAAGACCCGTTTCTGGATTCCCGAAGATCTCGCCTATCAGGGACGCCCCGGTTCCCCACAGGGCATGCTCGTCTTTGATGTGGAGCTCGTCGAAATCGAATAACCCTGCCACCCCGCGTCGCTTCCATGAGACGAAGGCTCATACAACTTCTCATCGCCACCGGGGCGGTACTCCTCATCTGTGTCATTGGCGTACTGGGATTGCTCTGGGCCCGTCCCTTCGAGGTGTCGCAGTGGTATAATCGATCAGCCCTTGAATCAGCGGGCTTCGATCGCCAACTCCATGACCATGATCATGGGCATATCACCTTTTTTGAGGCTGGAACCGGCCCCCCGCTGGTCTTTGTGCACGGTCTATCGGACCAGGCCGGGTCCTGGCATGAAGTGGCTGCTGAATTCGATGAATTCAAAGTGATCGTCGTCGATCTACCCGATCACGGCAAAAGCCCGGTCCATGACGACGCTATAGATGCAGCCACCGGACTCGACGTAGTTTTTGAGTTTCTCGATGGCTTCGCCGACGACGAACCGCTCACCCTGGTCGGCAACTCCCTGGGGGGCTGGATCTCGATGGAGTACGCTCTGAGCCGTCCAAATCGGGTCCAGCATTTGGTGGCCATCGGCAGCGCTGGGCTCCACCATCAAGTCGATGCCTCATTGGTCAACCCCACCAATCGCGATGAAGCGCGTCAAATGGTGCATGCGATCTTCGGGGACGATGCTCCGGACTTTCCCGGATTCATTCTCGATCGCTTGATCGAATCGGGCGAAGATGACGGATCCGCAGATAGCATCTGGAGCAGGCGTGAGCGCGTCGATTACCTCGACGACCGCATCCACCAACTCCACGTCCCCACCGACCTAGTATGGGGTACCGAGGATCGGATCATGCCGATGGAACTCGGACATCGCTTTCATGACAAGCTTCCCAACTCAACGCTTCATTCGCTCGATGGCTGCGGTCACGTACCCCAATTGGGCTGTCCCGACGAACTGGTCCACAAGCTGCGTCAGGTTCTCACTGTGCAGCCCACCGCGCCGTCAAGCGATTCCTGATCGGCTCACGTCGTCGAGTCCGTGCCATTGCCGGATAACCCCTTGTCTCGAAGTTGGTCGATTGCAGCACGGGATTTATCGAGGTGTTCCAAGCCCATCCCCTTTAATACGCTGTCGGCCTTGGTGAATTGAATATCGCGATAGACGACGACTTGAATTCGGTTTCCCCAGGGATCGATGAAATCGAGTCCACTGGTCTCGAGAACTTCCACATCCATCTTAGCGAGCGCTCGTCGCACGGGCTGGCGGTCGTCGACGACCAACCCGAAATGCCTGTGCCCATCGGGCTTTTGTTCTCGCCCCTCACTGAGGGCCAGAAATTGATCTCCCATATCGAGAAAGGCCATCGTCTCCGTCCTTCCGCGCATCTCGAAGGCAAAGAGGTTTCCGTAAAAATCGAGCGCCGCATTGATATCGCCTACCTCGAGCGCCACATGATTGATTCCGACGAGACGCGACTTTCCCTGATCATCTTTCATTGTCACTCTCCCTGTTGCTCATTGGTTGGTTGCTCATTGATTGTCAGCACTTATTTTCTTCGACCCATCAAATCTCAGGTTCTCTCAAATGCCCGCGCTTGCGATGTAGAGTAGTGTTCACCCTAAACAACTGAAACGAACGTCTCGGCGGCTGATAGCAACATCTTCTGGTCGCCCCTCACTTGAAGTAGTGATACTACGACTGCACTCGGGTCGACCAGAAATCTGGTGCTATCATCTCGCCGGTGCCGCATTTCAGTTAGTTCTCATCCGGAAATTCCGAATCTGAGCAGGGCCGAGATGAAATCTTTGAGATCGATATTCGGCGCAACCGCAGGCGTAGCCGGAGGCTACTCCAAGTGTTAAGCCGATATCGAG